>JAPLPA010000229.1:796-17060 GCA_026400415.1 Afipia sp.
ATATCCCGGCACGCATGGCGGCATCCACGATCCACGAGTGGCGATTGCAGCACTGAAAGCCAAGGGCGGAATTGCGATTGTGGCCGCCGATATATTGGCGCTGACACTGATCGCATCTCCGGGCGAACTCGGCGCTGATATTGCCATTGGATCGACGCAGCGTTTCGGTGTGCCGATGGGATATGGCGGGCCGCACGCAGCCTATATGGCTGTGAAAGATGCGCTCAAGCGCTCGCTGCCGGGGCGCATTGTCGGTCTCTCGGTGGATACGCGCGGGCAATCCGCCTATCGGCTGGCGCTACAGACGCGCGAACAGCACATCCGCCGCGAGAAGGCGACGTCGAACATCTGCACTGCACAGGTACTGCTTGCGGTCATCGCATCGATGTATGCAGTATATCACGGCCCGGAAGGCCTCACATATATCGCGCGCACGGTGCATCGGCACGCGGCGGTTCTCGCAGCGGGATTGCGTAAACTTGGATTCGCGCCAATCAATACGAGCTTCTTCGACACCGTGAGCGTCGATGCCAAAGGCAAGATCGGCGACATTGCCGCACGCGCGCGCGATGAGAGGATCAATCTGCGCACCGAAAACGACTCCGTCACCATCGCGGTCGATGAGGCCACCACGCCGGAAATTGTCGAGGCGGTGTGGCGCGCTTTCGGCGTCAAATTGTCTTACGCCGACATTGATAAGGATGCGCGCGACGCGCTGCCTGCGGAATTGAAGCGCACAAGCGAATTCCTCGCGCATCCGGTATTTCACGTGCATCGCTCTGAGACCGAGATGCTGCGCTACATGCGCAAGCTCTCCGACCGCGATCTCGCGCTTGACCGCGCCATGATTCCGTTGGGCTCCTGCACCATGAAGCTCAATGCAACCACCGAGATGATTCCGGTGACGTGGACGGAATTCGGATCGCTGCATCCGTTCGCGCCGAAAGATCAAGCCGCTGGTTATCACGCGATGTTCACGCGCCTGGAAGAATGGCTGGCGGACATCACCGGATATGACGCGGTGTCGCTGCAGCCAAATTCCGGCGCACAGGGCGAATATGCCGGGTTGCTCGCGATCCGCGCGTATCACGCGTCGCGGGGCGAGCCGCATCGCAGGGTTTGTCTTATTCCCTCCTCTGCGCACGGGACCAACCCTGCGTCGGCATCGATGGTGGGCATGGACGTCGTCGTCGTCGCCTGCGACCCGCAGGGCAATGTCGATGTCGACGATCTGCGCAAGAAAGCGACCGAGCATGCGAAAAATCTCGCGGCGGTGATGATTACCTATCCGTCCACGCATGGCGTGTTCGAGGAACATATTCGCGAGATTTGCGACATCGTTCATCATCACGGTGGACAGGTTTATCTCGACGGCGCGAATTTGAACGCGCAGGTCGGGCTGTCGCGCCCCGGCGATTACGGGGGGGATGTGAGTCATTTGAATCTGCACAAGACATTCTGCATTCCGCATGGAGGCGGCGGACCGGGTATGGGGCCGATCGGCGTGCGCAAGCACCTTGCGCCATTTTTGCCGGGGCATATCGCGCTCGACGGCGGCAAGGCCGCCGTTGGCGCCGTCAGCGCAGCACCTTACGGTTCGGCGTCGATTCTCGTCATCTCGTATATTTATCTTTTGATGATGGGCGGCGAAGGTCTGACGCGCGCCACTGAAGTCGCGATCCTGAATGCAAACTATATCGCCAAACGGCTCGATCCGTATTTTCCGGTGCTTTATCGCAACGCCAAGGGCCGCGTTGCGCATGAATGCATCGTCGATCCGCGTCCGCTCAAGGCATCGTGCGGCGTCAGCGTGGATGACATCGCCAAGCGGCTGATCGATTACGGCTTCCATGCGCCGACCATGAGCTTCCCGGTCCCCGGCACGCTGATGATCGAGCCGACGGAGTCCGAATCGAAGGCGGAACTGGATCGTTTCTGCGAGGCGATGATTGCGATCCGGCACGAAATCGCCGAGGTCGAGAATGGACGCTGGAGCATCGAGGCATCGCCGTTGCGCCACGCGCCGCACACGGTCCACGACATCGCCGACGACCAATGGCAGCGCGCTTATACACGATCGGAAGGCTGTTTCCCGGCAGGTGTCTCGCGCACCGACAAATACTGGAGCCCGGTCGGCCGCGTCGACAATGTGTACGGCGACCGGCATCTGGTGTGTTCGTGTCCGCCGGTGTCGGATTACGCGCAGGCGGCGGAGTAAACAAACAGGCGCTGAGGATGTCGGCAACTTAACATCCTCAACGCCCGTTCGCTTCAAAGACCCCAAACGCAACACCGGGTCTCTCAAATTATAATCTCAAGCCTCAATCTTCCGCCGGCTCCTCGCCTTCGGCATCGCGCTCCGGCGAGCCTGCCAGAATTTGCTCGGCGATCAGTCCCGAATTCTGCCGGATCGAGGCTTCGATCTTGGCGGTCATGTCGGGATTGGCCTTCAGGAAGGCTTTGGAATTCTCGCGGCCCTGACCGAGACGCACGCTGTCATAGGAAAACCACGCGCCGGACTTCTCGACGATTCCGGCTTTCACACCGAGATCGAGAATCTCGCCCATCTTGGAGACACCCTCGCCGTACATGATGTCGAATTCGACCTGCTTGAACGGCGGAGCGAGTTTGTTCTTCACCACCTTAACTCGGGTCTGGTTGCCGACGACTTCGTCGCGCTCCTTGATTTGTCCGATGCGGCGGATGTCGAGACGCACGGAGGCATAAAACTTCAGCGCGTTGCCGCCCGTCGTGGTTTCGGGCGAGCCATACATCACGCCGATCTTCATGCGGATCTGGTTGATGAAGATCACCATGGTGTGGGATTTGTTGATCGATGCGGTGAGCTTGCGCAGCGCTTGGCTCATCAGACGCGCCTGCAATCCCGGAAGGCTGTCGCCCATCTCGCCTTCGAGTTCGGCGCGCGGCACGAGAGCTGCCACCGAGTCCACCACCCGCACGTCGACCGCGCCGGAACGCACCAGCGTGTCGCAGATTTCGAGCGCCTGCTCACCGGTGTCAGGCTGCGAAATCAGGAGTTCGTCGATATTGACGCCGAGCTTGCGGGCGTAAACAGGATCGAGCGCGTGTTCGGCGTCGATGAAGGCGCAGATGCCGCCTTTCTTCTGGGCTTCCGCGACGCAATGCAGCGCCAGCGTCGTCTTGCCGGATGATTCAGGTCCATAAATCTCGACCACGCGGCCTTTCGGCAGGCCGCCAACCCCAAGCGCGATATCGAGGCCCAGCGAACCCGATGAAATGACTTCGATATCCATGGAGCGGTCGTTCTTGCCGAGCCGCATAACCGAACCCTTGCCGAACTGGCGCTCGATCTGAGAGAGCGCGGCCGACAGGGCCTTGGTCTTGTCCATAGATGTTCCTTCGACGATACGCAGGGCGGCGGGGGCCATAGTGGTGCTCCTTTATGACTGGATTCGCCACCCGGACAAACGGCCTGCGCCGCAGGCTGCTTTCCGATGACGGACCGGAATCAGGGGGCTGCCCCTTGGATTGCCGATGGGAACAATGTACCCTATTTGTTCTCCGTTCGCAATATGTTCTTTTCGGAGAGTGGGTACTGGCCTAGTTTGACCCTCAGTGGCCTAAATTGATTTTTTCGGAACAATCAAGTGTTTGATGGTTTGGTAAAATATCATCGCACGATTACTGGCTGCAATCGGTGACAGAGGGCTCAAAGCTCCCGCCCAATAGCGGGACGCCCCATGTGTGAAAAGTGCGACGCAATCGACGAGAAGCTCCGCAAGTTCGAGAGCCATTTCAGCCCAGCATTAGACCCGTTCACTCGGTCGATGATTCAGTCCACGATGGATACTCTGAAGGTTGAAAAGGCCGCTATTGGCTGCGAGCCAAACGCACCGAAGCAGTAAGGCGGCCTTAGTTGGCGGCCCCTTTTCATATGACAGTTTCTTCATATCGAATGGCAGCAACCAGAAAACTTCTACTTCCCTCCGCGCTTCGCATTGTTGCGGCCCGCTGAACGAGACCGCGTGACGGTTTTGATTTCTTCATGCGGCCTGCGCTGAATGCCGACCAAATCTTGGCTTTGTCGATCGCCTTCAGCAATTCATCCAGCTTGGCTTCGATGATTTCGCTGTCGCGATTCTGAGTGGCCTGCAGGATGAAAACCATCCAGAACGGCGTCAGCGAGAGAAGCATATCCATCCAGGTGCGATGCGCATCGGACCATTTGAAAAACGGTCCCAATGCCAGCCAGACAAGAAATGTCAGAACTGACAGACCGAACGCGACGGGCGATCCCGCCAGCTCGGACGTCCAATCGGAGAAGACGCGAAATTTTTTTCTGAAGTACGTATCTGCCATTTTGCGTAATGCCCGTTTTGCGAGTGGCCATTAGAAATTGTCGCGTTCTCAATGCCACTTTGTGAGATTGGTTCCCCGCAAGGAACGCCCTTCGCCCGCGCGCGCCAATGGCCGCCGGGTTGAGCAAAGCTCGTTCGCGCCCTCAAAAATGAGGGGCAATGGAGCGCCGCGAGGCGCAACCTTGTTGTCGTCGCGCTCTCAAGCTTCACCATTGCGAATGGCAAAACCTCAAGCGCGCACCGCCTTGCGGCACTCCGTTGCGCGAATGTGTCAAACGCGAACGCGCCGGCACGTCCGCTGCGGCTTTTCTGTCTGAGGAACCGCTCTTCCGGGCGCGGGAGCCGAAGACTTTCGTCTCCTCTCATCCCGGTGGATTTCGCCACCGTTCGCCCGCACCGCGTCCAGCCACTTAAGGCAGAGCCACGTAGTTGGCCCGGTCGGTGACCCTCAGCCTCCCGGACGCATGGCTGCGAACCACGTGCGCGGGCGCCGCACTTCACTCCACTTCAAGCACGCCTCTAGAAGCGCCCCTCATGAATGAAGCGATAGGAATATAATCATATTGCGCAGGATGTCAAGCCGCCCGTCGCGGGTGGAACTTTTCGTCCCCTTCCGCGTTTGCGTTTGGGACAATGTAACAAATGCAAATTGGGGACGTGACTTGGAAGACCTGCTGATTATTTTGGTGGTTGAAGACGAAGTTCTCATTCAAAGCCTGCTCAGTGAAGCGCTCCACGACGGCGGGTTTGAAGCGAAGATTACAAGCTCCGGCGAAGATGCCATCAAGCTCCTCGACGCCCCCGAGCCGAAGTTTCGCGCACTGGTCACCGACATCAATCTCGGACGCGGGCGGATCGACGGCTGGGACGTCGCGCGACATGCCCGTGAAGTCGATCCCGAAATTCCGGTCGTCTATATGACTGGCGACAGCGCGGCAGACTGGTCCGCCAAAGGCGTTCCCAACAGCGTGCTCGTCACCAAGCCATTTGCGCCCGCACAAATTCTGACAGCGGTGGCGCAATTGCTGAATACCGGCGGCGCTGCACCGACGACTTAACGAAGGTTACTCAAGAAGAAGGCCGCCTCGATGGGCGGCCTCCGTGCGCGGGTTCGGGGAAACCCCTCTCCTCGCATCATTATGTCCCGTTATGTTTTGGACTTATCCTTGTTGAAGGCAGCAGCCACTTCATCTTTCTTGATGCGTGCGTCCGGGTTGCCCTTCTGGCCGAGATTCTGCTCCTCGGTGCCGTCTCCCATCATGCCGGGATGTGCGTCCTTGGAATTCTTGTTGGTGTCCGATGGCTTGCTGGTCATGCGATTGGCTCCATGCGCGAATGCGCACTTCATCAACGTGCGATGCGGCCAATGGTTCAGCAATCGAATTCAGATTGCCGCTTGAACACATCCGCGTGCGAATGCGACAAATCCGCATGGCCAACACCGCGCCCTCGCCTCATTTGCGAAAATTCGCCGCAGCGCTTGCGGTCACGGGATTGCTGTTCTGGCTTTACACGTTTTACGCCATCGCGCGTGTGCCGATGGGAGACGGCAGCGGTTTTCAATGGCTCGCCGTCATTCCGCTGGGCTTCATATTTCTGATGCTGACGCTGCCGTCACTGGTGCTGGTTCTGATCGGGCGATGGCTGCAACTGGCCGCGGTGCTCGGGATGATCGGCCTTGCGGCCTTCGGCTATGTCTGGCTGCAATTGCTGGCGGAATTTCCGAAACACTGATTACTGGGCTGGCGCTTTCGGTTTGACAGCTTTCGGTGACTTGACCGGGGCTTCGGCCGCCCGCGCTCCGGCCCATGGGTCCGAACTTACCTTGGCATCCGGCAGCGTGGACCGCGCAGCCTTGGCGGCATCTTCATTGGCTTTCATCCGCGCCTTTTCTTCATCGGTGTATGTCTTGCCTTCGTTGAGACGGAAACCGGGCGCCGAGCTGTATTCGGACTGCGCGCGCACGTGCGAAACGGCCGACAGCAACGCCGCCCCGATCAGCACAGTCATACGAAGTTTGCCCATGAATCCCTCCCTTGATTTGCCGCGGTGCAGCCGCTGTCTTGTTTCGGTCAAAGGATACCGCAACGGCGTTTTCAAGGCAAAAGAACCCTCCCACGTCTGAATCAATTCTGAACGCAATGCTGCGCAGCGGCAGGTATCGATTCAACGTCCGGCAACGTCGCGGGGCTAGCCTGATGCCGTCATTTAGCAGGATTGCGGTCATGACAGACAAGCGGACAGAGCCGAGGCATCGCGTCTTCAAGGGCGGCATCATTTCGTTCGACGGTGCCGGCATCGATTGCACGGTGCGAAATTTGTCGGGTAGCGGCGCGGGGCTTGAAGTCGCCAGCGTTCAGGGAATTCCGCGATCGTTCAAACTGGCGATTGCGGCCGATCATTTTTTGCGACGATGCCATCTGGTCTGGAATTCAGGGCGGCGTATCGGCGTGTCATTCGACTGACGGTTTGTGACAAAATGAAACGGGCCCCAGCCATAGCTGGAGCCCGATCAAAATAGCTCGCTCAGCCACAAGCGGAGTTATTTCAGGGATGTGTTGATCGATGTGAACTTGCTGCCGAGGGTGGTGCCGAGGCCGTTGACCGCAGCAATGATCGCAAGGCTGATACCAGCCGCAATCAGACCGTACTCGATAGCAGTTGCCCCTGATTCATCCGACATGAAGCTGGAAAAAAGGCGCCGCATTGGAATCTCCTATTCACCGCACACGGGTTCTCCCGTGCGTATGGTTGGAATTTAAGTTCCACTTATTTCAATTGTCATAACAAACAGAGTTAACCGTTTACCAAACGTCGCTCCGCTGCCCAAGCGGTGCGCAATCGGCTTCGGATTCATCCACGCAGCGAATTTGCCTGGTTAACGGCGGGTGAAAACAGTCCGGCGTATTTATCCATAACCTCCAATTTGATTTTGAGTTTTCATCTCTACGGTCGATGCCTAGGGACGTGAAATGCGATGCCTTGCGCAAGCTGCGCGATGCGTCGTGACGTGGAATGGGGATTGGGACGTGACCGAGATTGCCGACGCTGCACATGCCACCGCCTCGCATCGCGAGAGTGCTTCGGCGCGCGCGATGCCTGTGAAGCGTGACAGCTGCGGCTTTGTACCGTTGCATGATGTGGCCGCCGATCGCTGGCGCGCGCTCAGCGACATCGCCGTCGAGCCGAACGGTTATTATTTGCCCGAATGGGAATCGGCGGTGAATGCGTTCGCAACCGGACGCAGCGATGTCGACGCGCTGGTGGCGACCGAAAATTCATTGCGCATGATCGGCCTGATGCCGGTGGTGCCGGCATGGCGCGCTTACAAACTGCCGTTGCCCGTCCTCGTCACAGCCGATCCTTACAGCACGCTGGCCACGCCCCTGCTCGACCGCGATATGGCCGACGGCGCTGCTGCCCAATTGATGCAGCACGCCCGCGACGCCGGCGCGCATGCGCTGATCCTGCGTGATATGCCGATTGATGGCGCTGCATTGAGCGCATTTACCCGCGCGCTCGAACGCGATGGCTTGCGCCCACAAATTCTCAATTCACACGCCCGCGCCTGTCTCGATGCGACGCGCGACGCGGACGATCTGCTGCGCGACGCGCTGGGCCCGAAGAAGCTCAAAGAACTCCGCCGCCAACGCAATCGGCTGGCCGAACATGGCGAGGTGATTTTCTCTATCGCCACGCAGCCCACTGAGATCGAACGCGCGCTCGAAACATTCCTCGATCTTGAGGCCAGCGGCTGGAAAGCCAAACGCGGCACTGCGTTGAAGCAGGACACCGGCGACGCGGCGTTCATCCGCCGTGCTGTCACGGCGATGGCGGCGCGCGGCAATTGCGAGGTCATCACGCTCCACGCAGGCGATACGCCGGTTGCATCCGCCGTCGTGCTGCGGCATCTGGACCGCGCGTTCTATTACAAATTGGGAGTCGATGAGCGCTTTGCCAAACTCTCGCCGGGCGTGCAGCTCACGCTCGAACTCACGCGGCATTTGTGCGCCGACGCTTCCATCGCGACGGCCGATTCCACGGCAGCGCCCGGCCACCTGATGATCGATCCGATCTGGCGCGGACGCCTCGCCATCGGCGACGTGCTGATTCCGCTGTACCGCCGCGATCCATTGATTCCTGCCATTCGCCTCGCCCTCGCGGCGCGTAATTGGGTTCGCGAACCCGCGCGCCGCATTGTCCATTTCATTCGTCAACTCCGGGAGAAAAAATCATGAATGCGAACACCAATGTCGCCCCCGTCATCGTGGCAGACAACGACGCGCTGACGCGGGACTTCCCGCTGAAGCCGTTCGGCATCAGGCACAAATTATCCGGCCATCCGCTGCTGACGCTGGCGCGCATTGCCAAGCTTGCATCCGATATGCCGCGCGATTTGATCGAATATAACTCTGGCGATGCGTCGATCAGCCAGGACCCGGACAAGGTGAAGTCCGTCGATCTCGATCCAGTTGCGGTCGTCAAAAGCATCGAAAGCGCGGGCGCGTGGATGGTGCTCAAGCGCGTCGAGAAAAATCCCGAATATCGTCAACTGCTGGAAGACACGCTCACATCAGTAGCTCGCGCACGCGGCTTCAAGAGCGTCGAGGATGCAGGTTTTTCGCAGATCGAGGGATTCCTGTTCGTCTCGTCGCCGAATTCGACGACTCCGTTCCACATGGACGCCGAGGACAATTTCTTCGTGCAGATCCATGGCGACAAGATTTTCGCTGTGTTCGACAACCGCGACGGCGGCATCGCAAACGACGAGCAGGTCGAATACTCGACCACCAAGCACCGCAACGTGCCTTACAACGACAGCTTCAAGCCGCGCGGCACGGAATTCAAACTGGTCGGCGGTGACGGCTGCTACATTCCCTATCAGTGGCCGCATTGGGTGAAGACCGCCGGCACCTACTCGATTTCGCTGGCGATCACCTGGAAGACCGAGGAGGTGAAGCGCATGAACGATCTGCACTTCTTCAACTCGATGCTTCGTTCGATGGGAATGCCGCAGGCGGCTCCGGGCAAAAATCCGACACTCGACAAGGTCAAGCTCGCCGTGTGGCGTTCGGCCCGCGCCGTGATCGAACCGTTGCGCTCATCCGAAACCATGCGCCGCGTCATCCGCCGCATCGCGCTCGGTAAAAACGCGAATTACTATCTGAAGAAGGCGTGAGGGTTTTCCCCTCACCGCACTGCAAACTCCAATTCGGCGACCGTTGCGAATAGCACGGTTGCCGAATTCGTATGACAGCACAGCGGCGTAACGGGTAACGTCCGAGCCGAATCCTCATGCCGGGGCCATCATGAATCGCGACCGCATCCATTTCCTGTTTCTCAATGTCGGCCATTACCTAGATCATCTGTTCACGTTGATCTTCGCCACCGTCGCGGCATTGGCGCTGTCGCGCGAATGGGGACTGAGCTACGGCGAATTGCTGAAATACGCGACGCCCGGCTTTTTCGCCTTCGGGGTGTTTTCGCTGCCTGCTGGTTGGCTCGCCGACAAATGGAGTCGCGAGGGCATGATCGCGGTGTTCTTCGTCGGCATCGGTGCATCGTCGATTGCAACGGCCTTCGCGCAAACGCCGCTTCAGGTTGGCATCGGGCTATTTGTGGTCGGCATTTTCGCCGCGATCTATCATCCAGTCGGCCTCGCCATCGTGACGCAGCGCTGGAAGAACACTGGCATGCGCCTCGCCATGAACGGCATCTGGGGCAATCTCGGCGTCGCCAGCGCCGCTCTTATCACCGGCTATTTCATCGATCATGGCGGCTGGCGCATCGCCTTCATTGTTCCTGGCGCGATCTCGATCGTGCTCGGGGTCCTCTACGCCATTCACCAATGGGGCGAGATTACACACAAGAAGACCGCGTCGGTCGCCGCCGCTTCTAGCGCGCCCATGACTGCGGACATGAAATCGCTGCTGCTGCGCATTTCGGCAATCGTTTTTCTGACCACCGCCGTCTCCAGCCTCGTGTTTCAATCCACGACATTCGCGCTGCCGAAGATTTTCGACGAGCGCCTGCAAGGCATCGCGGTACAAATTACGCAATGGCTATCGGCATCGGGCGTTCCAGCAGCAAAAGGCGACATCGCAACCGCTATCGGCGCGTTCACCTTCATCGTGTTTGCAATGGCTTCATTGGCGCAGCTTGTGGTCGGCTCATTGCTCGATCGGCTTGGCCCGCGCACAGTGTTCCTGATTGTCGCTGCGATCCAGGTTGTATTCTTCGCGCTGATGCCGGGGCTGCGGGACGGCTACGCGCTCGCTGCCGCCTTCGGCTTCATGCTGGGCGCGTTCGGACAGATTCCGATCAACGATTTCATGATCGGCAAAATGGCGAGCGGCGAAGCCCGCGCGCGCATCTATGGCGTGCGCTATGTGGTGAGTTTCACTGCGTTCGCACTGGCGCTGCCGCTGATCGCATTCATCTACGGCAATTACGGGTTCGACACGCTGTTCTGGCTAATGTCGGGCGCGGCCGCAGTGATCTTCGTCGCGGTCGCGTGTCTGCCGTACAAACTGCCAGCGCCGAATGCGGCGCCGGTGGCGGCTTAAAAGTGAGCGACCTTCCGAATTGGATGTCGTTGATATCGCCGAAATTCGATGACTTTCTAAAAAACTCGAAAGATTGGGTCAACGATTTCCGCAAACTGCTTCACGCGCTTTTGGTGATGCAAGCCGCGATGTTGCTGGTGCTGATCTACATTGCTTGGCGTCTGCCCTAAGCCGCAGCGTTCACTTCCGCTGCCACCTGACGAATGGCTTTTGCCAATTGATCCGCCGGCTGCGCGCCGGAGATGGCGTATTTTTCCGCCAGCACGAAGGTCGGCACGCCGGAAATGCCCTTGTCGGAGGCGTCCTTGGCCTGCGCGGAAATCAGCGCCACGTCCTCATCGGTCGCAAGACGCTTGCGCACACTCTCGCCATCCATGCCGATGTCGGACGCGGCCTTCACCAGTACATTGACGTCGGTGAGATCGCCGCCGTCGCGGAAATAAAGCTCCATCAGCTTCTGCTTCATCTGTGCGGCTTTGCCGTCGGCATCTGCCCAGTGAATCAGACGATGGCAATCGGTGGTGTTGGGCTGCCGCTTCACAAGCTGCGTATTGTATTCCAGCCCCTCATCGGCAGCAGCCTGCGAGACACGGCCCGCAATACCCTTGTACGCGTCGACTGAACCGAATTTCGTGGTGAGATACTCGTCGCGCGAAATGCCCTCGCGCGGCACCCACGGATTGAGGAAGAACGGCCGCCAATGCACATCCACCGGCACGTCGCTTGCGAGCGCCAGTGCGTCCTCGATGCGCTTCTTGCCGATGTAGCACCACGGGCAAACAACGTCCGAGACGATATCGATCTGCAACGGCTTGGTCATCGTGCGGTCCCTTTGAATGGCTCGGCCAGAGATAGGGACGCCGGGGCACAGGGGCAAGACTCAAGAGCAAGGCACGGGGCAACGCGGGCAGAACCGCTGCGCTATTTCACCGCAACGCAAACGGCAGTCATCCACAGAGATAGGCTCACGAATGATGTCACCGCTCTTGCAACGCCGGGTGCGGGAGGGCTTCAATTCCTCAGCCGCGCTCGTGCGGCCATAAGGGGGCATCACATGAATCTCAGCGCACCGACACTTCCGGTCTTTCTGGTCTCGATCATTCTGGCGATTTTGGCCGTGCTCGTCGTCTATGCGGGCGTCAAAATTCCAGTCGTCAGCGGCAACACATTCATCACGCTGCTGATCGGCTATGTGGTTTTGCTGGCCGGAAACCTGTTCAAGGGAATCTGACCGCGCCTAACATTGCGCTAAGTTCGTTTAAGCCTGGCTCGCGAGAGCCGGGCTTTTCGACTGACGGGGCCTCAGGGACTTCGTCCGCGCCGATTTGGTCTTGGTCGGCTTCCCGCTCCCGCGCGCATGTGCGTGCGGCGTCGTCATGGCGATTTTCTTCGATTTGGCTTTTTCAAGTTTTCGCTTGGCCTTCGAAATCTTCTTCAGCTTCTTTTTTTCCGCCTTTGCCTTCAGGCGCAATTTGTTCGCACGCTCCTCGGCGCGCTTTTTCTTGCGCTTCTTCTCGCAGGCCACGCACTTGCAGCCGATCGGCTTCAGGAATTCCTTGAAGTAGTCGGTGCCGTAATCGTAGTTGATTTCCTCGCCCGGATGGATCGTCTTGATGGCGCGTATATCGACGCGCAGCTTCTTCTTGCTGACGTCAGATTCTGCGTTCGGCTTGCAGGCGTGGTTGATATACCGGGCGGTGTTCTTGCGAACGGAGCCGTCAATGGTCCAGCGGTTGGTGATCTCGAACAGGTATTTGTTGTCGATCGCGTCGTGCTTCTTGTTCTTTGAATCCAGCATCGGCCCGAAATAGCGGACGATCTTGCTGCCTTTTTTGATTTTTTTGGTGGCGAAGAGGCCAAGTCCAGTGCGGGAACGGCCAATGCGGTAGGGCTTATTCGGCGAAATTGCAGGCATGACGGCTACGAAGGCTCACTGACTTTGATAACACGGAAATGGCATTTCAGTTGTAGTGCGATTCCGGTGACAATGTCATGCGTTTCGATCAAACGCGTTGAACGATCCACATGCGGAAAGCGACCAACACCTCGATCTCAACACTACATCATCGAAGGGGTTCCGGGCATGTCGTGCAGATTGTCGGCCATCGTTATGACCCTGATTGCTACGGGCTTCGGCACAGCCGGCCCGGCGACTTCGCAATCCGCCCAGATTGTCAGCATCTACACGTCCACCGCGCCGAAGGACTGCCGCGTCCTCAGCCGCGATAAGGAAGACGGCGGCGGAGTCCGGGCGTGCAAGGGACCGTCCGGCCTCGCCGTCGTGGTCAGCGAGAGCGATCTGCGGGAAACCGTATCGGTGGCGCGCAGTGTGAAGGTCGCGGAAAACGAACCGGCAGCGCACAGCCGGTTCGAGCCCTTCAGCTCGACAACCCATACGATCGAGTGGCGAACGACCGACAAATCCAAGCGCCCATTCGCCATGATCCAGCGCTGGCACCTCGCCGATAACAACGACAAGGACAAGGACGACCGGCCTATCGCAAAGCCTTTGCTGGTTGTCACCCGGCTTCCGCCAGGGAAAGCCTGCCACGTGGCCTATATCGATGTGAAAGCCAATCCCGACGCAAACGAACTTGCACGACAGGCAGCGGACGACATCGCACGCGATTTCAGATGCGGAGCGGACAGTCCGCGTGTCGTCGGAAACAGCGGGCGGGCGGTCGAACTTGCAAGACCGGACTAGAGGCTCAGGATTTCGACGGCGCGTCGGACTTCAGCATGGCCGCCAGCAGAGTTTCCTCGCTGGTCCCCGGCGGCAGTCCAGCCATAATGGTGTTCAGCCGGCCGTCGAGATAGAGCAACGCAAAGCCGTGCACCATGGACCACAGCCGCGCGATCTCAGCGGCCTGCGGCAACGTCAGATGATCCGGCGAAACGTCTTCATGGCGTTTCGCACCTACAGCGCGGGCGAGATTTTCGAAGGCCTGAATGGACGCCTCTTGCAGCATGGGTCGCTGGTAGTCGAGCTTCTCCGCACGAAACATCAGCTGGAACATACAGCGGTTGTCGCGTGCGAAGCCCACATAGGCCTTGGCTCGGGCTTCGCCTTCCGATGTGCCCGCTGTCTTAGCTTTCGCGGCAGCTTCGGTCATCGCTGACCGAAATCGCTGAAAGCCGATGGCGGCGAGTTCGCTGAGAAGCCCCGTGATGTCGCCGAAATGATGGGCCGGTGCGGCATGAGAGACGCCCGCTTCACGCGCCACCGCCCGCAGCGTCAGTCCCGCAAGCCCCTCGCGATCGGCCACCCGCTTGGCGGCCAGCAGCAACGCCTCATGCAAATCGCCGTGATGATAAGCACGATCCGGCTTGGAGGAGCATGACGCAATTGCGCGGCTTTTGATGGCCGAGACAGCCGATTTCACCCGACCGACGCGGGTTTTACCCGCTTTCGCTGGTGTGGAGGCCTTGGCCGCCCGTGCGTTGCCCTCGGTGCCCATAAAAGCAAATTAGGCATGCATTTTGACAATGTCAAGATTTCGCTTGACGGGGTGCCACGAACGGCCTAATTGATCTTTACAACGTCAAGATTTACTCCATTGCGGAGACTCTTCATGGCCATGTTCTTCACCCTCGCACCGTTCGGCACATTCGCAGCTCTGACGATGCTCAGCACGGTTCAGATCAGCCTTGCGGCATCGGCGGCTGTGGCTTTCGCCGTGTTCGGGTGGGATGTGGTGCGCGGACGCTCGGTCAAGATGCTGGCCACTGGCGCGTTCGTCCTGTTCGCCGCATTGCTGGCGTATCACCAGGTGGCTGACAAAGCGCTCAGCCCGACGGAAGTGAGAATTGCAGTCGATTGCGGCATGCTCACGATCGCCCTGACGTCGCTGGCGATCCGCTTCCCCTTCACGCTTCAATATGCGCGTGAAGCGGTGGAGCCTGAAATCCATCAGCAGCCCCGTTTCATCCGCACCAGCTACATCCTCACCTGGGTGTGGAGCGGCGCCATCGCGCTGATGCTGATCGCGGACATCGTTGCGGTCTATTGGCCGAGCATACCGGTTTGGACCTGTGCGGCGATTGTGTTTGCGGCCCGAAATAGCGCGAGCCTTTTCACCCAGTGGTATCCCAAGAAAGTGATGGCCCTTGTGGCAGCCGAAATATCGACCAAACCCGCTTGAACCTGAATCGGCCCAACAGCGACCAATAGCCAAATCCCACATCCCCAAGCAATGGAGCCGATCATGGCCCGCAATGTTCTCAATGGAATCCTGAGCTTTCTTTCGACCGCCGTATTTTTCGCGACCTTCGTGCTCGTCGGCGACGTTCTTGTTGCAGCGACCGCTGCGGTTGCCACAGCGGTTGTGCAATTCGTTGTCCGCCAATCCGTCTATCACCGAACCGGTGTATTGATGTGGGCGAGCCTCGCGCTCGTGATTGCACTGACCGGCCTGTCGCTAACGGGTGACGACGCGTTTGCATCCACACTGTCGCAGGCTCAGATGAGCCGCCAGCTGGGTGGGCAAACGACGGTCAAAATCGCAAAGTGCGGCTGCCACCTATCGCCTCAGTCCACTGTGGCAAAGCTGTCTTCGGCACCCGTCCTGTAGTGCCGACACTTCCGGAAGCTTGCCTCCTTTCCCATCGCGTGTGAAAATCGCGCGATGGCCAATGTTTTCAAGCAACTCTTTGTCGATTTTTTCTCGGCCATCGTCTTCCTCGTCGTCTATCTGGCGACCGGCGATGTGCTGATCGCCACCGGCGTCGCGATTGCAGGCGCGGTGGGTCAGTTTATTTACGCGCGCGTCAAAGGCCAGAAACTCGACGTCATGACGTGGGCGGGCCTCGCGCTCGTTATCGTTCTTGGCAGCGCGACGCTGATCACCAACGACCCGCGCTTCGTGCTGATGAAACCTTCCATCGCGCATTTCGCCGTCGGCTCGATCATGCTCCGGCGTGGCTGGATGCTGCGCTACTCGCCCGATATCGTCAAAGACAACATCCCTCGCCTCGTCACGATCGCGGGGTATGCTTGGGCTGTCCTGATGTTCGTGCTCGGTGCGGGAGTGATCGCAACCGCGATGACGGGCGACATCAAGCTTTGGGCGTTCTACGTCACCGTGATCGCCATCGGCGCAAAAATTCTCGCTTTCGCCATTCAATACGTGGTGTTTCGTATCGTTATCACCCGCAAGCTGCGCGCGGCGGCGTTGCAGGCGCGTTAAACGCGACCTAAGATCGCGGCATTCTTATTCTTTGGCGCGGATTGTCCGGGAGGATTTTCATATGTCGCGCAGCACATTTATAGTTTCGGTATTCGTCACCCTGATAACACTCAACGCTGCGCATGCCGCGCCGTCCGACGCTTTTAATAAAACCGTCACGATGTCCTGGAGT
>JAPLPA010000229.1:17115-17646 GCA_026400415.1 Afipia sp.
GACGGACAGCAGCGCTCGTACAACAACATCAATACCCGCACGGTCTACATCAGTTCGGCAGGTCGCACCTTTCTGCGCATGAGCCTACGCGGCGGCAAGGCTGCACGCAGTGGCGAACGAGGGCCCGGCGAAGCGAGCAACGGCAGCGTGTCGCTCCAGGGTAATCGCCTCCTCGGAGTTGAGACATTCGATGGCGGCGCTCGGCAATATGTCGCCACGTTCGATCCCGGCTTCACGAGTTGCACATTGCAGGTCACGGACGGCAAAAGCGGGACGGCAAACGTCAAGCGCAAGGGCCCGGACGGGCGCATGTACAGCGTGACTTCGACCACCGGCTCGCCATCCTGCTCGGTTCAAAGCGGAAACGCATTCGGCGGCAGCCAATAGCGGTAGCGGCGACAGTCTGTCCGCTTGCCTCACAGGCCGCGAACACTTATCAACCGGACACATCAACGATAGCGATCCAGTTCGGATCGCAAACGCAGGGGGACAACATGGCGGTCGACGGAAACTGGAAGATCACGATGAGCA
>JAPLPA010000229.1:17719-19756 GCA_026400415.1 Afipia sp.
CACCGGCAAGCAATCCGCCGAAGGCAACGAGACCGAGATTTTCGACGGCAGCGTGAACGGCAATGACGTCGCGTGGGAGGTGAAGATCACAAGCCCGATGCCGCTGACGCTGGCTTTCACCGGCAAGGTGTCGGGCGATGCTATCGAAGGCGACATGGGCATCGGCCCAATGGGTTCGTTCCCGTTCAAGGGCACACGGGCGTAATTCTTTAATTTGCGCGCATGGCGACAACGCCGTGCGCGCTTTCAACCGACCGCGCGGCGCGGCTGCATTCCATCGAGGCCAAGCCTCAATAGTTCTTCCCACCTTCCAGAATGAAATTTGTGGATCGCCGCTCCGCGCGGATCCCATTCGACGCTGAGAACAATCTTGTTGTGCCAGACGTCGATCAGCCGCTTTCTGTCGGGCGGCCGCGGAATGAACAGGACGATCTTCACGTCGTAGCAATGTGCGATGTATGTGCCGGGATCAGTGCCGCTTGATCCCCGCCGGGACGGATTGGAATAATCCACGAGTTGCAGGGCTGTCTGGCATAAGTCCAAGACGCGGGTCATTTCCGTCGTACGAGTAAGCATAAGGTGGCCTTGGCAATGAGGGAGCTTCGCACGCTTGCAACGAAACTAATTCCCCTTGCCGTGTGGCCGCTAAGACGAACACCCGAATCACTGAGGTAGTATGAATCTACCGCAAGGAATCGGCGAATGTGAATCCCAAAAATCGCCTAATCTTCGATGCGTGACGCCTTGCTGCGCTGGGCGGCCCACATGTTGTCGATGAGATTCGGATAGCGACGCCCCGCCTTTGCAGCACGCTCGCGCGCCATCTCGCGCAGTTCGGGCGACAGCTTCGACTTGCCGCCCGTTTTCTTGCGCGGGTTCGGCTTCTTCCAGGGCGGCTTGCTGGATTTCGTCGGCATATCCATCAAAGCATCAGCCCAGATTCAGTTCCTTGAAGAAGTCGTTGCCCTTGTCGTCGATGATGATGAAGGCAGGAAAATCCTCGACTTCGATGCGCCAGATCGCTTCCATTCCCAGTTCGGGATATTCGACGACCTCGACCTTCTTGATGCAATGCTCCGCGAGATTTGCCGCCGAGCCGCCGACTGAGCCTAAATAGAATCCGCCGTATTTCTTGCACGCATCGCGGACCACCGGCGCGCGGTTGCCCTTCGCCAGCATCACCATCGAGCCGCCTGCAGCCTGAAACTGATCGACGAAGGAATCCATGCGGCCCGCCGTGGTGGGACCGAACGCGCCCGACGCATACCCTTCCGGGGTTTTCGCGGGGCCTGCGTAATACACCGGATGGTTCTTGAAATAATCCGGAAGCGGTTCGCCCTTCTCCAGACGCTCGCGCAGCTTCGCGTGTGCGGAGTCGCGCGCCACGATCATGGTGCCGGTGAGCGAAAGGCGCGTCTTGGTCGGATATTTCGTGAGCGTGCTGAGAATATCCTTCATCGGCTTGTTGAGATCGATCTTCACGACCTCGCCGCCGAGCTTTTCTTCGACTGCAGGCAGATATTGCGCCGGATGATGTTCGAGTTCTTCGAGGTAAACGCCATCGCGCGTGATCTTGCCGAGCACCTGACGATCCGCCGCGCATGACACACCCAAGCCAATCGGCAGCGACGCGCCATGCCGCGGCAGACGGATCACACGCACGTCATGACAGAAATACTTGCCGCCGAACTGAGCGCCCACTCCCAAGCTCTGCGTCATCTTGAGAATTTCCTGCTCCATCTCCAAATCGCGAAACGCATTGCCATCAGCAGACCCATGCGTCGGCAACTCATCGAGATAGCGCGCGGAGGCGAGCTTCACGGTCTTCATGCACAGTTCAGCGGACGTGCCGCCGATCGCGATCGCCAGATGATACGGCGGGCACGCGGCGGTGCCGAGCGTCAGCACTTTCTCCTTCAAAAACGCATGCAGACGTTCCTTGGTCAAAAGCGACGGCGTGCCCTGAAACAGAAACGCTTTATTCGCCGAGCCGCCGCCCTTGGCCATGAACATGAACTTGTAGGCGTCGTCGCCCTC
>JAPLPA010000191.1 GCA_026400415.1 Afipia sp.
CATTTATTCTGCGAAGATTGAGCGACCGCGCTATCCGCCCCAACAATCATCAGAACGGCCAGCATAATGCAGGCGGACAGTGAGGCCGTTTGACGCACCGGTTGCTCCTAAAGCTTTCGTGACAAAGTACGTGATGAAATAACTGCGCAATGATTGCCGAAGCGCTGGGGGATTTCAAGCCTTCGACGTCAGGCCATCAACATCAGGCTTTTGCTGCGCGGGGTTTGGTCAGCACAACGAGCACAACCGACGCCACGACGAATGCAATCGCCGCAAGATTCATCGCGTCATACATTTCGCGAACATAGAATATGCCGCCGATGCCGGAACCGATTGCTTGGCCGATATAGAGCGAGGACGTGTTCAGCGATACCGATGCGCTGGCGAGCGCCGGTGCGGCACTGACGAGACGCACTTGCTGCATCGAGTTCGACGGAACAAAGCCAAATCCCCAGAACACCGTCGCGATAAACATCGCAATCAGCACGCCACTGCCGAGCGCCCAACCGACGACGCCGATCAGCAGCGATATCTGGACAATCAGCGACGTTTTCCAGCCGCCCCATTTGTCGACGACGCGGCTGGCGATGAGGTTGCCGATCAGGCCCGTAATACCCCACATGAAAAACACGCTAGCAACGGTCTCGGCGCTGGCGTTCATCAGCTTGGTCATCACGGGACCGATGAAAGTGAAAATCACGAACGGGCCTGACGTCTGCAGAATCGTAATCAGAAGCAAAACCAGAATCAGCGGGTTGTGAGCCAGGTCGCTCCAGGTTTTCAGATCGACTGGCACGCCAAGCAATCCGCGTGGCAAACGCCACGCCACAAGAAGACAACTGACGAACGCAATGGCGGCGATGGCGCCATAGGCGAAACGCCAGCCAAAGTGACTCGCAATAAAGGTGACGGCGGGCAATCCCAACGCAGCGGCCAGCGACCAGCCTAGAAACACGAACGACATCGTGCCGCCGCGGTGTTCGGGTGGAGACATCAGCGCAGCTGTGCCTGCGGCCTGTGGCGTGAACAGCGCAACGACAGCCAGCATGACGAGCCGGATGGCGAGCAGTGAATAATAATTTGGCGCAAACGCAGAAGCGACATGCGCCAGTGCTGCGATCAAAAGTGTCGTCGCTAAAAGAATACGGCGATCGTAACGGCTGGTGAGCCATGCCGTGACAGGCGAGCCAACGCACAGCACTGCCGCGCCGAACGTAATCAGTAAACTCGCGTCGCGCACTGATACGCCGAGCCCCTCGGACAAATCCCCGAGCATGCCGGCAGGGCCCATGACGGCGATGCCTGTCACGAAATTTCCGAGCAGCAAAGCAGTGGGGGCAAAGCGGTTCATGACGCCTGTTAGCAGACTCACGGTTCAATGCAAACGCATGAAACTTGCTCATAGCTTGGATTTCAATATGTCATGCGGCTTGCGAAGCACTATCGGGCTGCTATATCCCTGCTCCATCGCTTACCTGCGCCCGTTCGCAGGAGTGAGCAACAGGAGACGACAAATGTCTGACGCTCAGGTCGCAGTGACCTTTCCCGACGGCGCACGCCGCGAATTCCCCAAAAACACCACCGGTCTCGACATCGCCAAGGGCATTTCGCCCTCGCTGGCCAAGCGCACCGTTGCGATGGCGCTCGATGGCGAAGTGCAAGATCTTTCCGATCCAATTTCGCGCGACGCCAAGATTGAATTCATCAACCGCGACGATCCCCGCGCGCTGGAATTGATCCGGCACGATGCCGCGCATGTTCTCGCCGAAGCCGTGCAGGCGCTGTGGCCCGGCACGCAGGTGACGATCGGCCCGGTGATCGACAACGGCTTCTATTACGACTTCTTCCGCAACGAGCCGTTCACGCCGGAGGACTTCGTCGCTATCGAAAAGAAAATGCGCGAGATCATCGCCAAGGATCAGCCGTTCACCAAAGACGTATGGTCGCGCGAGAAAACCAAGCAGATATTCCGCGACAAGGGCGAGGCCTTCAAGGTCGAACTGGTCGATGCCATTCCGGGCAACGAAGACATCAAGATTTATTATCAGGGCGACTGGTTCGATCTCTGTCGTGGTCCGCATATGACCTCGACCGGCAAGGTCGGCAACGCGTTCAAGCTGATGAAGGTCGCGGGCGCATATTGGCGCGGTGATTCAAACAACCGGCGTTCGCCAAGCAGGAAGACCTCGACGCTTACATGAAGCAACTCGAGGAAGCCGAAAAGCGCGACCATCGTCGTCTCGGACGCGAGATGGACCTGTTTCATTTTCAGGAAGAAGCGCCGGGCTCGGTGTTCTGGCATCACAAAGGCTGGACGTTGTTCCAGATGCTGGAGAATTCTATCCGCCGCCGACAGACGGACGTCGGCTATCAGGAAGTGAATTCGCCGCAGCTGATGGATCGTGAACTCTGGGTCACGACCGGGCATATTCCCACTTATTCCGAAAACATGTTCATGACCGCCAAGCGCGAGGACGACAATCGCGTCTATGCGATCAAGCCGATGAATTGCCCGGGTCACGTGCAGATTTTCAAAAACGGGCTGAAATCGTACCGCGAATTGCCTCTGAAGATCGCCGAATTCGGAAAGGTTCGCCGCTTCCAGCCATCGGGCGCGATGCACGGGCTGATGCGCGGGCGCGGCTTCACTCAGGACGACGCGCATGTGTTCGTCACGCAAGACCAGATTGCAGATGAATGTCTGGCGATGAACAATCTGATCCTGTCGATCTACAAGGATTTCGGCTTCGACAATGTTGAGATCAAATTCTCGGATCGCCCCGAAAAGCGCATCGGAGAAGATTCGCTGTGGACGACGGCCGAAGCCGCGCTGATGAAGACGCTCGAGGTCTCGAAACATCCGTGGACCTTGAACAAGGGTGAAGGCGCGTTCTACGGCCCGAAGCTCGAATACACCTTGAAAGATGCCATCGGACGCGAATGGCAGTGCGGTACGATTCAAGTCGACTTGAATCTGCCCGAACGCCTCGGTGCGTTCTATATCGACGAGCATTCCAACAAGGTGACGCCGGTGATGTTGCACCGGGCCATTCTGGGTTCGCTGGAGCGCTTCACCGGAATTCTGATCGAACATTTCGCGGGTCACTTCCCGCTCTGGCTCGCGCCA
>JAPLPA010000411.1:0-2257 GCA_026400415.1 Afipia sp.
ATTCCGGGCATTATTTCGGGAAAAGCCGTTCGGCGGTGGCTGGTTGTTATTGGCCTCTGATGTTTATTTCGAGGAAGAAAACAGGTTTATTGGCAACAAGGTGACGGAAGCGTTGCAGGCCGATTAGGGGTTCGCGGGATAGTTTGGTTTCTGCTGATGGCACCGGCACGTGAGCACCATTTTACGGTGCATGAGTCTCCTTTTGGCACAAAGCGGAAGTGACGCGATTTGGTCGCATGGTCAACTACTGACCCGCCACGGACATTCAGCGTTTTGCGCGCTTGAATTGCGAAAACAAGCAGCTAAACTTCAACCATACTTTATTGCTTTGCCATTTCTGGGGCCTGCGGTGCAGATCAGAGCTTTCATTGTCGCATTTGCGGTTTGCGCGCTCAGTTCCGTGTCCGCTTCTGCCGAAAAGCGCGTGGTGACATCGTGCTGTCGTCTAAATCCAGCGAAGACATTGGCGCGTTGGTTGAGACGCTGCGACAATACGGCGTGAAGCTTGACTTCACTCCAGACACACTCGAAGCGAACAAGGCGCTGGTCAGTGGAAAACTAGGAGTCGGCATTGTCAGGTAGGGCTTGGAAGTCACACAACAGCGTGCGATCTCTTGCGGATCGAACAGCGATACGAAGAACGCTACAGCCGGGCCATCAAGGGCGCGGCCGATTATGAGACCGCCGAACGAGCGTTGCGGCGTTACCTGGTGATGATGGAGCGGATTACGTCCGGCGAGGTCGAATAACCGTGTCGCGGCCTCGATTTAGTGAGTCGATGTGAAGGGGCAATAGCGCGCGAGCCATTCCTCCCTGGAGGTGGCTAAATGAGGCACAATGACTATTCTGCGCCCATCACATTTTGCTTTTGCAATTTCCTCGACTTGCTCTGGCGTGATGGGATCGCTAACGCGGTAGACGTATTGTAGCCGTGGTGGAGATCTAGCTTCCAGTTTGATAATTCGGCTTTTGACGCTGCTCATTTGGAAAGTTCTTGCTCCAACCGTTCAAGTCGTTCCGTAAGTTCGTTGACCTCGACGCCCCGCAAATAGGTGTCGACTAACTTTGCTATTTCGCTGGCCTCTCCTGGCGTCAATTCGCCGACTGCCACCGCCGACAAGACGGTCGAAATAGTTGCCGCCGCCTGCTCGGGGCTTTTTATTTCCGGAAGCCCGAAAGTGATTGGCCGGTCCTTGCGTGGTGGCAGGATTCGGTCCAGGCAAAGGCGCAGGGCAACCATATCGCCGGCCTTCGCCAGTTCTATCGCTTTCCGGGTGAGAGCCATTCCTTCGCCGTCAAGCAACGCCTCGATTGCCACGGTGGTACGGTGGCGCGCGCCTTTAGGCCTTCCATCTGGATTGCCTGACTGACCCGGCTTAAAACGGGTGTCGGCCTGTTGTGGCCCTCTATTTTCAGGTTTTGTCATTGCTGGTGTCCGTTTGCTTTGTTTCATGAAGCGCAGGAGCCCGGTAACAACGATAACGCAGTAACAGCCACGGTCATTTAATCCTTATCGTTATCGGTGTTATCGCTGTTATGGGGGTTTGACGGTTCGAGCCAGTAACGTCCCTTGCCGGCTTTATATACTTCACTGGCCTTCGCCATCTTGAGTAGAAGCTGTCTCACGTTGACGCCTGACTTACCCGTCGCTGCCGCAATCTCAGCGGGCGACATCGGTTCGCCGTGGTCAGTCAAAACTGCGACAATCTGGTTTCGTTGGTCGGAGCGGCGCACGTCAGACGCTTCACCCAGAATCGTCCAGATGCCGCCGGCGAAGAGCAGGGCGGTCTTCTTCTCTTCAACGTCGCGACCCCGCACGTAGAGCGTCTTACCGTTTTGATCGCTGTCGAGAACCAGCGTTGTGTCGGCGCACGCGCTGAGACCGTTCGATCCGCTCAAGGCCTCAAGCGGATCTTCTGCACCGCCCTTCTTGGTATGGTGTAACCCCAGCACGGCAATGCCATTCGACGTTGCCCAATGTTGAAGCGGTGCCCATGTGCTGTAGTCGTTCTCATATGCATTACGGGCCATACTGCCGGGTGGCTTAATCCGCTGAAGCACGTCGATGTTAACAAAACGGGGAGCGGGCACCGACACACGCCAAATTTCCAACTCTTCAATGAAGCCGTCGCCGATCTGTGGGGCTTCCGTTACCCACTGCAGCCGGGAAAAGTCTGGCCTGTTGCGCTCGTCAGGATACAGCGTGTTGATGCGGCTCTGGATACGGCGGGGGCCATTCTCCATGTCGATGTAGAGT
>JAPLPA010000411.1:2287-6419 GCA_026400415.1 Afipia sp.
ACATGATTGAGCCCATTGCCGCGCCGCCGGTCGCAACCGCCAGCGCCATATCCATTGCAAGCCAGGTCTTGCCCAGCTTCTGCCGGCCGGCCAGCACTAGAAAGCCTTCGCTGATGTAGCCCGGAACTACCCAGTTAATTGGCGCGAAGGTCCGTGCCATGATGTCGTTCGTGCTCGCCCGTACAAACTTGACGCGCGGACTGACGCCATTTTTCCTCATGTTGTCGAGAAGCAGAATTTGAGCGTCAAGTTCGCGGTTGGCTTCTGCCGGCGTCAACATTCGTGGCCTCCGAGATAGAACATCGAAGCGATATGAACCGGAAGTTTTTCTAGCGCAGCAAGGTCACTCGCCGCGCGTTCGGGCGTCATCCACCCGTGCTTTAGCGAGATGCCAATTTCATCAATCTCGTGCAGCAACAGTCGAAGGCCCGCGCTCATTACGCGTGCGCGTTGTATTACCCATTCGATTTGACGCTCGCCGTCCGTATCGGGCTGCGCCTGCTTGACGAGTGCATTCATCGCAGCGCCTCAAGAAAAACGTGGCGGAGGTTTTTTTGTCGACAGAGAGATTTACGCATCTGCGGACTGTGCGTCCCGAGTCCGGGCTCGAGCCCATGCCAATGCCTCGGCTGGCGTATAAAGCGGGCGCTTGCCCCAATACTTCGCGACCGGGGGTCCTTCGCACCGAGCCGGCGCACATAATTTGTCCAGAGTGCTTTCGCCGATCGGGAAGCCGCGCCCACGCAAAAAAACGCCAAGCTCAGAGCGGGTCAAGAATTCGGGGCTGTTGTCCATCTATCGCTTTCTCCGCGTTTCCGGGTTTGTCCGGGGTACGCTGAGAAATAGCTCGATTTCTAATTGCCGAGAGGGGCAGCAATTAAAGGGGTTCTTTTGGACATACGGAATCGCGCTAAAGCGCCGCGGCAGCACACTTTTTCTTTTCGAGGCGCTTTTTCTTTTTTCTCTTCGCTTCTCGTTCGCGCTTTTTGCGTTCGCTTTTGGCAAATTTTTCGGGATTTCGAACTAGACTTAAGGCTCGCTTGCGCGTCGTCTCATCTTGGATGTCTTTTTTCGAACAATCCATTTCGTCATAGACGGCTGACAAGCTACCCAGTTCAGTCCTTAGATCTTCTGTCCGATGGCCGAGGATCGAATTTTTAATGGTGGTTCGTAGTCCCCCGGACGGATTACCGGGGCGAAACCTTTTACTAAACACCAACTTCCATGTGCCTGAACCATCGGGATTTAGGACATTTGCTAACTCGTCCACGAATGCACGCGCTTGCACGAGCGGAAAGTCCGGCGCGTTCACAACGCCCGCCTCGATGCTTCTCGCCAAACTCTCAAGTTTAGCCGCTAAGCTGGGTTCGTTTCCACGCGCGCAATCCATGAGAATCGCTTCTTGTGAAGGGCGTCCGTTCCGCGTGATTAGCTTCAATCTCCGAACTGTACGTCGACCCCTCAAATAACGTGAAAGGGCGTTTAGCACCGCCACACTCGGGGGCCACGGCTTGATAAGCTGGTTGAAAAACCAGTCATTGGGATCACCGCGTTTCGCTTCAAACTCGGGCAGAAGATCGGGCGAGCTAGGAGGCCGCGATTTAGGCTGCGGCGCTTTCTCGCGGCCTGTCATTGGGCCGTCGTCCCTCTGAGGGGCACAATATTTTCAGCCGGATTTAGAATGCGGTGGATTTGCAGAGCTAGGGCTTCGAACACCGCCAGTTTTTCATCTCGATAAGCGTGAACATCATAAGTGCCGCGGATCGCACTCATCGCATGTGAAAGCGCCCTTTCAGCATGGTCGGGATCAGCTCCTGCCCGTGACATGAGGCTCCGCGCTGTTCGGCGCAAATCGTGAATAGTCCAGCCGGTCACACCGCAGCGCTTGTCAAATGCACGCTTGAACTTGGAAAAGCCGCTTATCGGCTTTTTCCCGTCAGTGGTGAACACGAAGCCTTTCCGCCCAATCACCGGAACCGCGGCAATCAGGTCCAGCGCGGCGGTAGACAAAGGCAGAAGGAAATCCCGTTTTGATTTGTGCCGTGCGCCCGGAATAGTCCAGTCCGTGCGGTTTAGTTCACGCCGGTGCATATTCGCCGCTTCATTGCGCCGGCAAGCCGTGAGCAGGACAAATCGGATGAAATAGTCAAACGCTGCGGTGCCAGCCTCTGCCTCTTTCCAAACCGCCTGCAATTCGTCATCCGATAAAATGCGGCGTCGCCGCCGCTCCGCTGGTTTGGATCGCGCCATGCCCCGAACGATTGGAGAGCGGAAATCATCCGAACGCCCCGCGTGCCATGCGAATACCCGCCGGATCGTCGCCAAGGTGGCGGCTGGTCGATGCTGCGAAGGTCTTTGGCTTCCCGGGTAAGGTATCTTTCGCATATCGCCTTGAGCGTATTGGCAGGCTCACCAGCGACCTTGCGGCGTGTTTCCAGAGGATCACCGCCCTTTGCAGCCAGAGATAAGAAGGCCATCGCCTCTTTTCGGGCCGGCGACAACTTCAAGACGGATTTAAGTGTCATCCGCCTGGAGCGGCCCTGCGCGTTCCGATATTGCACAACATTAGACTTCCGGCCGGATGGCAGCACCATCAGGCCAAACCCCTCCAGTCCGGTATCCCAATAGATGGTCCGATCTCGGCCCGGTTCGGCTTGGGCCTTTTTTACAAATATAGGCGTCAGTTTAGCTCGCATCTTTTGCACCCGGTAAGCGCCCGGTAAGCAATAGCTGATCCGCCAAGCGGAAACTAGTGGAAAGAGCCGGAAGCTAAATATCCCTGTGAAATAAGGCGAAAACGACCCACCTGACGATTACGGAAATCTCTGGAAATCGGTGGAAAATGTGGTCTCATAACTTTTAATCATGGGGTCGAGGGTTCGAGTCCCTCCGCGCTCACCATTGAACTTATTGTTCCTTCCGAAAACAACGCTGCGTCGACAACACTGAAATGTCGCCGGGTCACAGCCGCGACATTTTTTTCGTTCCCATCGCTTGGCGTAAGCGCAAACGTCATCCGCTGCCTCTTCAAGCCCTTAAATCGAATAGTCGTCCTGTTGCCCATCGCGGATCGCGAGGAGTCGCTCGACTTCCGCTGTGGCCAGGTGCGTGTCTGATTTCCTAAAAGGAACGCTCTGCTTTGATCCAGATCAATGCGTATGCCTCATCCGCTCCTGAATGTCGGCAAGCAGGATCGATTCAAGCAAGGAGCAAGAAATGGAAGCGTATTTTGGCAATGCCTTCATTTTCAGTGCGGTAATATTCGTTCTTTCGTTCGTGTCGATTGGTGTATTTTGGTTTTTGGAAAAAATTAGAAGCGGCAACGCTCGGCGCTAAGCGCCGCGATACTAACCCGCGACGACACTTACGTCTTTAGATCGAACAAAACGCGGCTGAGGCGATCGCGGAGAGATTTTCGTAGACCGCAACGTCGGCTGTCGTAGGCATTTTCGCGCCTGCGCCTTCGCGCTTCACGTTTATCGAAACGTTGCAGCTGGCGAAGGTCGCATCGAAAGTTACAATGATGTGCCTCGATAAGCCTTCGGTGCCGGCAAAGTCGGCCATGGTGCTGCCGCTGAATCAGAAACGATTTTGTTGACCCTCGGGACCGACATCGATTTTGGAGAAGTGTGAAGCTGTGGCCAAGCGCACGGTCGATTTTTGTCGCGCAAACGGTCATCCTCAGCCGCTGATGTAAATATAGCGCTCGAGGATATGACTCGTTGAGCCGGTGACGCCGTCGCCGGACCGCCTCCAAGTGTTGCTTTGGCCCCAAGTCAGCACGATCGTCTTGTCGAAAAGCTGAGGAGGGGCCCTGCCGCGAAAGATGGCGCGCCTCAAAATGACGGCTGAACTTTCAAATCGACTTGTTGGCGCGCGCCTCGACGTAGCATATTCGCGACCTTGGTACTTCGAGAGGATTACTTACGAAGGCGGATTTTATGAAATTCTTTTTTGGATTTGCGGCGTTTTTATCGGCGAGTTTGATCTGCGCTACGGCTTCTGCGGCCGGATTGATGATTTCTTGGACGAACGTCGAGCACTACGAAAGACCGACCTTTCGGTTTTCAGGTCTGGCAAAGCTGTCAGGGTAACGCTGATTGGCGGGGCGAGAATTCGAACACGCTTGTCC
>JAPLPA010000411.1:6499-7063 GCA_026400415.1 Afipia sp.
ACGACTAGATGCAGCGCACAGGTGACGTATAAACTTAAGCCCGGGTTCCACGAATTTAAGTTGCAAAGTGTCGCAACTAATAACGATATCTATCTCAGCAAATACTATGCTGAGAATGTCTCATGCAGTGTCGATTCAAGCAATTAAAGCAATTAGAAGTGTGCCCGGAGCGAGCCGGTCACTGATGCCTGTCGCGTTTCAGGTGGCAATGATCTCGCGGAGTAAGCGATCGCCACGGAGGATAGCATGACTGTCGTATTCAACCGCCGCACTCTCCTTGCTGCCAGCGGCACCGTCCTTGCCAGCGGGATTTCAGGGCTCCTGTTGCCTGCGCACGCGGAAGACCTCGCACCGACACCTTCGATGTCTGGGGGATCCAACAATTATCTCAAGGGCGCGCAGATCGTGGATCGGATCGGCAAAGGTGGCTTTTGGATGAGTGGCACCGTACGACGCGCAGGCGACGGAACGCCACTCGCCGGACAGCGCATCCAAATCTGGGCACACACGAATGAAGGGCAGGAGCACGAGCCGCAAAGTCATGGAGCCACGCTCACCGACAAG
>JAPLPA010000295.1:0-823 GCA_026400415.1 Afipia sp.
CGGTGACACCTTTCTTCGATCTCGTGCTGGCCTGGAATACAGGCATCAGCTACGGCTGGTTTCAGGATGCGGGACCGGTCGGACAGGCAATCCTGCTGGCGATCAAAGCAATTGCTGTCATTGTTTTGGCGGTCTGGATGGCTCGTTCGGGCACCAGACTAGCGGCCATCGGCCTGGGCCTTATCATCGGCGGTGCCATCGGAAACGGCATCGATCGCCTCGCTTACGGCGCGGTTGTCGATTTTGTGCTGTTACATGCTCAAATCGGCGGAAAATCCTACAATTGGTACGTGTTTAACCTTGCCGACGTGGCCATCGTTGCCGGTGTAGTAGGCCTGTTGTATGACTCCTTTGTCACTCCGCGCGCCGCAAAAACGCCCCGATAACAGGGGATATGGTTGGTTCCCGTCTATCTCACCTCTTCGGCATAGTGCCGCCGGATTGTCGGCACCTTGCAGTCACAGACCAAACGGATCAGGACGAAAGCGATGCGTCAGGCCCGACCCAAGAATTCAGTAGCGCTCACTTCATCTAACGCATCGATGCGAGCGCTTCGGCTTGCTGCCATCATTCTCGGTATCGGTCTCGTTCTCAGCGCCGGTCCGCTTCACGCCGGTGACGACGATGACGAAGAGGAAGGTCAGCAGAAAAGTCTCGAACGTGGCATCCTCGACAACGTGATGAGCAGCATCGGCGGCCGTCGCATCGAAGACGGCACGATCAAATACCGCGAGAGATCGCCGCTCGTCATTCCATCGAAGACCGACCAGCTCCCGCCGCCTGCTGCAGGAAAGGCAAAGCTTGCACCCAACTGGCCAAAGGA
>JAPLPA010000295.1:841-2114 GCA_026400415.1 Afipia sp.
TGAAGCCGGGCGCAAGCGTGCGCGCGAAGAGACCAGCAAACCCGCGATGTCGCCGGAAGAGGCGCGCATGCCGCGGATGCCGAGCGAACTCGCTGCCGGCAAGACGGCGCGCAAGGGCCGTAACGACACGACGGCCGCATCGAACAGCAATAATCCTAGCGATTCGTCGTTTATGCTCTCGCCTTCGCAGCTTGGATATACCGGGGGATTGTTTTCAAATCCGTTCGGCAGCGCGAAAGAAGAAACTGCCGTATTTACCGGCGAGCCGGCTCGCAGCGATCTGACGGACCCGCCGAAGGGCTATCAGACACCATCGCCGAATTTCGCCTATGGTTCCGGTCCATTTAAGGGCAAGGAACTGATATGCGACTCCGCATCGAATGTGTGCGAAAAGCGTGACATAAAATAAGATTCGGCTCGCACGCTCGTTGCAATTTCCAACTCAGCTTCCATTCACGATAACGCGATCAATTGTCGCGTTATCGCATCTGGCCTTGCAATGTGTTCGCTTGCAGCCTTGAAACTTTCTTCGGTCCCACAGCCTTTAGATCATCCGGAATAGTACATCATGACCGGCTCTCGTAAACTTTCCGTCGGCGCAGCAATAGCGCTCGGCACTCTGGTCGCTTCGATCGTTGCGATCAAAGCTCAACCTACGCCGCCGCAACAACCAGCCTCGTTTACGCTCGGCAACGGCATGCAGGTGGTTGTGATTACAGATCGTCGCACGCCGGTCGTCACCCAGATGATCTGGTACAAGGTCGGCTCAGCCGATGAAACTCCCGGCAAATCCGGACTCGCGCACTTCCTCGAACATCTGATGTTCAAGGGCACCGCCGCTCATCCGGCTGGAGAATTTTCACAAACAATCTCCCGCGTCGGCGGCATCGAGAACGCGTTCACCTCGACAGACTACACAGCCTATTACCAGCGCGTGTCGCGCGATCAGTTGAAAACCATGATGGAGTTCGAGGCGGATCGTATGACGGGACTCGTCCTGAAGGACGAGAATGTCCTGCCCGAGCGCGATGTTGTCCTTGAAGAATATAATATGCGGACGGCCAACAGCCCGGATGCACGACTGACCGAGCAGATGATGGCCTCTCTCTACCTCAACAATCCATATGGCCGGCCGGTGATCGGATGGCGGAGTGAAATCGAGAAGCTCAATCGCGAAGACGCCCTTGCATTCTACAAGCGCTTCTATGCCCCCAATAACGCGACCCTGGTCATTGCAGGCGACGTCACCGCCGACGAAATACGCCCCATGATC
>JAPLPA010000295.1:2205-6089 GCA_026400415.1 Afipia sp.
CGGGCATCCCCGTACAACGCATCCGTCCGCAGGAACCTCCACCGGCCGCGTTGCGCGCCGTGACACTTGCAGATCCGCGTGTCGAGCAGCCAAGCGTGCGGCGATATTTCCTGGTTCCTTCAGCCGTCACAGCTTCGCCGGAGGAAAGCGCCGCACTCGAAGTCCTCGCCCAACTGATGGGCAATGGAAATAACTCTTATCTTTACCGTTCGCTGGTGGTCGACAAGAAAGTCGCGACCAGTGTCGGTGCCTGGTATCAAGGCACGGCCATCGACGCGACGCAGTTTGGACTCTCCGCGACGCCGGCCCCGGGTGCCGATTTTACGCAGATCGAAAAAGAGTTCGACAATGTCATCGCGGATTTGCGCCAGAATCCAGTTCGCGCCGAAGACCTCGATCGCGTCAAGACGCAGCTTCTCGCGGCAACGGTCTACGCGCAGGGCAGCCAGACCACGCTGGCGCGCTGGTATGGTGCGGCTCTCACCGTCGGTCTGAGCATCGATGATATTCAACGCTGGCCGGATCGAGTTCGTGCGGTTACTGGCGAACAGGTACGCGCGGCCGCGCTCAAATGGCTCGACAGCAGAAAGGCCGTGACCGGCTATCTCGTCAAGGAGGCAGCGCCGGAGCCTGTTATTGCCAAGCGCGAGGAAAAACGCTCATGATGATATTGACTCGCGCGTTCACCCGACTGGCGGCCACGCTGCTGACTACAGTCGTAGCCGCATCAAGCCCGGCTTTCTCCGCGACCAAGATTCAACATTTGGTTTCGCCAGGCGGCATCGAAGCTTGGTTCGTTCAGGACGCCACCGTGCCGCTGGTTGCCATGGAGTACGCGTTCACAGGCGGATCGACGCAGGATCCGGCTGGAAAATCCGGCGTCGGCTATATGACGGCGGAGACTCTTGATGAAGGTGCTGGCGATCTCGACTCAAAGACATTTCACGAACGGCTGGAGCGCCGTGCCATCGAATTGAGCTTTTCGGCAACACGCGATTATCTCCGCGGCTCGCTACGAATGCTCACGGAAAATCGCGACGAGGCTTTCGGCCTCTTGCGTCTATCGTTGACGGCCGCGCGTTTCGACGCCGAGCCGATTGAACGTGTTCGCGCCCAGATGCTTTCGAACCTGAGGCGCGAATCCACCAATCCTGTCTCCATCGGCAGCCGACGTTTCTGGGAGCAAGCTTTTGGCACGCATCCCTACGCGCGACAGCCTTCAGGATCGCTCGAAAGCGTGCCGGCGATTCAGGCTGCTGACCTAAAGGATTATGCGCGGCGCGTTCTGGCCAAGGATACGCTGAAGGTTGCGGTCGTTGGTGACGTCGACGCCACCACATTGGGTAAACTTCTCGACGAGGCTTTTGGAGGATTGCCGGCGAAGGCAGACCTCATTCCCGTCACCGATGTAGAAGTCGTCAAACCGCCCAAAAAATTCTCTGAAGCGGTAGACGTTCCTCAGACGTCCGTTCTGTTTGGAGGGCCCGGTATTCGACGTGACGATCCGGATTTCATGGCCGCGTACATCGTCAATCACATTCTGGCAGGTGGCACATTGTCGTCACGGCTTTATAAGGAGGTGCGGGAAAAGCGTGGCCTCGTCTATTCCGTCTCCGAATCGTTGATCTGGATGAAGCACGCCTCTGTTTTCGCCGGCACCACTGCAACACGCGCCGACAAGGCAACCGAGACGCTGGATACGATCGCAGCCGAAATTGCCCGAATGGGTATTGAAGGCCCAACGCAACAGGAACTGGACGAAGCGAAGTCGTATCTCAAAGGCTCGCAAATGCTTGCACTCGATACGTCTTCGAAAATCGCTGCCGCGCTGCTGCAGTACCAGACTGACAATCTAGGGATTGATTATATCGAGAGACGGAACGGCATTGTCGACGCGGTTACGCTCGATCAGGCCAAGCGCGTCGCTAGGCGCATTTGGGGTCAAGGCCTCTTGAGCGTCAGTATCGGCCGCGCGCCCGTCGCATCTGCGGATCCCCGCACGAAATAGGCCGAGCGACTACCGGCACTCAAAATCGAGGGACAGAATCGGCGGACGGCAGTAGATTGCCGACGCTATGCTCAAGGTGACCGACAATATCGAGATCGACGACTCCGAATTGCAGGAGTCTTTCGTGCGTTCTTCGGGACCGGGCGGACAGAATGTCAATAAGGTTGCGACCGCGGTCCAGCTTCGATTCAATGCACGAGGATCTCGTGCGCTGCCGAACGATGTGGCCATCCGGCTCATGCGTATCGCCGGAAGTAAACTGACGAAAAACGGCGAGATCGTTATCATCGCCCAACAGCATCGCAGCCTTGAGCGCAATCGCGCCGCCGCCCGCGAACGCTTATTCGATATGATCCGCGAGGCCGCAATTCGTCCCACGGCCAGAAAGGCAACGAAGCCAACCAAAGCGTCGAAAACCCGCCGGCTGGAGGGCAAAAAGCGCCGCGGTGATGTAAAGGCCAAGCGTGGATCGGCCAGATTCGACGACTAAAGCGCTGCGTGATTAGCGGGCAAAAGCCTCTCTTCCGTCGTGCCTTGGCGGTGCGGTGCTTTAAAATATGATTTCAAGCGAATCGCCCGGAATCCCATGCCCGTCCGCCAACTGCCGGAACAAATCGTCAACCGTATCGCTGCTGGCGAAGTCGTGGAGCGTCCCGCGAGCGCCGTGAAGGAGCTTGTGGAAAACGCTATCGATGCGGGAGCAACTCGGATCGATGTGTTTACCGACGGCGGAGGGCGGCGTCGCATCGCAATCACGGACGATGGCGCAGGCATGACACGCGACGATCTTTCGCTCGCCGTGGACCGCCACGCGACTTCGAAACTCGACGACGAGGATTTGCTGCGCATCCACACACTCGGATTTCGTGGAGAAGCGCTCCCCTCGATAGCCGCCGTCGCGAAACTTGCCATCACGACGCGACATATTAGCGAACCCCATGCATGGGCAATCCATGTGAATGGCGGAAATAAATCCAACATTGTTCCCGCCGCTTTGACCGTGGGGACGCGCGTCGAAGTCAACGATCTGTTCTACGCAACGCCCGCGCGTCTGAAATTTCTTAAAACCGATCGCACCGAGGCAGAGGCTATCCGCGAAGTTGTCAGGCGGCTTGCGATGGCGCGTCCCGACATCGCGTTCTCACTATCCGGCGAAGAACGTGCGCCCGTCACATGGGCATCTGCGCTGCCCGGAGCGGCCGGGCAACTAACGCGGCTTGGTGACATTCTTGGGGCGGACTTCCGTGCAAATGCCATCGAAGTGCGCGCGGAACGTGAAGGCGTCGTCGTTGAAGGTTTTGCCGCCGCGCCCTCGCTCACGCGCGCCAACGCGCTGGGACAGTATCTCTTCGTCAACGGCCGCCCTGTTCGCGACAAGCTAATTTTGGGCGCGGTACGCGCGGCCTACGCGGATTATCTGCCGCGCGACCGGCACCCGGTCGTGGCGCTATTCGTCACGCTCGACACCCAGGAAGTCGACGCAAACGTGCATCCGGCAAAGACCGAAGTTCGGTTCCGCAACGCGGGTCTCGTTCGCGCGCTGATAGTTCATGCGTTAAAGGACGGCCTCGCCCGCGAAGGTAAACGCACCGCCGCGAATTCCGGCGGGGCGGCCATCATGTCGTTTCGCTCCGGCAATATTCCACCTAGCGGCTGGGACTGGCGACGTTCGACGAATTATCCCGCAGCTTTCGACGGCTCAGCCGCTCCCGATTACGCGAACGCATTCGCAGAGGTCGCGCAGTCGGTTTTCGACGCTGGTGCGCCGTCGGCGGATGTGCGTTTTAACGAAGTGCCTGCGGGCGACCTGCTCGACCGCCCGCTCGGGGCTGCGCGCACTCAGATTCATGAAACCTACATCGTTTCGCAGACCCGC
>JAPLPA010000405.1:0-9933 GCA_026400415.1 Afipia sp.
CTGATCCAGCATTTCAAGGACGACGCCACCGCGTTCAACGCCAAGAAGCACCAGATCATCGAGGGCAAGGGCGTCCTCAACAACCGGATCTCGGAATATATCTTCCAGCATCTGAACGACATCGGCGTGCCGACGCATTTCATCAAGCGTCTCAACATGCGCGAGCAGTTGATCCGCGAAGTCGAGATCGTGCCGCTGGAAGTTGTGGTGCGCAATGTCGCCGCTGGCTCGCTGTCGCAGCGATTGGGAATCGAGGAAGGCACGCAACTGCCGCGCTCGATCATCGAATTCTATTACAAGAACGACCAGCTTGGCGACCCGATGGTTTCCGAGGAGCACATCACAGCGTTCGGCTGGGCCACGCCGCAGGAGATCGACGACATGATGGCGCTCGCCATCCGCGTCAACGATTTCCTCACTGGGCTGTTTCTCGGCATTGGCATCCGTCTTGTCGACTTCAAGATGGAATGCGGGCGTCTGTTTGAGAATGAGATGATGCGCATCATCGTTGCCGATGAAATCTCGCCTGACTCGTGCCGTCTCTGGGACATTAAGTCGAACGAGAAGCTCGACAAGGATCGCTTCCGCCGCGATCTCGGTGGGTTGCTGGAAGCCTACACCGAAGTCGCTAAGCGCCTCGGTATCCTCATTGAAAACGAGCGTCCTGCGGGCACCGGCCCGGTTCTCGTGAAGAGCTGACACATGAAGGCGCGCGTTACGGTCACGCTGAAGAACGGCATTCTCGATCCGCAGGGCAAGGCTATCGAAGGTGCGCTGAAATCGCTTGGCGTCGATGGCGTGGCGTCTGTGCGGCAGGGCAAAGTGTTCGACATTGAATTGTCCGCGACCGACAAGACGAAAGCGGAAGCCGCGCTCAAAGCCGCCGCCGACAAACTGCTCGCCAATACCGTGATCGAGAACTATCGCGTCGAGGTTTTGGGCTAAGACTTCATGAAATCAGCCGTTCTCGTCTTTCCCGGCATCAATCGCGAGCGCGACATGGCGCGCGCGCTGAAACTCGCATCCGGCAACGAGACCGCGATGGTCTGGCACGCGGAAACGTCGCTGCCAAAAGGGACCGATCTCGTCGTCGTGCCCGGTGGCTTCTCCTATGGCGACTATCTGCGTTGCGGCGCTATTGCCGCACGCGCCCCCGTGATGGATGCTGTACGCGTTCACGCTGCCAAAGGCGGCCTTGTGATGGGTGTCTGCAACGGTTTTCAGATTTTGTGCGAGTCCGGTTTGCTGCCCGGCGTGCTGATGCGTAACGCGCAACTCAAATTCATCTGCCGTGATGTGCATTTGCGCGTTGAGCGCTCCGATACGCCATTCACACGCGGCTACAATGCGGGCCAGGTGATACGTGTGCCGGTCGCGCATGGCGAGGGCAACTACGCGGCCGATGAGGACACCATTCGCCGTCTCGAAGGCGAGGGGCGCGTGCTGTATCGTTATTGTTCGCCGCAGGGTGAGGTCGGTGACACTCACAACATCAATGGCGCTGCAGCTGCCATCGCCGGTATCGTCAGCGACAAAGGCAATGTGCTCGGCATGATGCCGCATCCCGAAAATCATGTCGAAGATATTATGGGCTGCACTGACGGTCGTGGATTGTTCGCCGGGCTGGCCGAGCATTTGAAGGCAGCGGCGTGAACAAGTCTTTGCGTAACGAGCCTGCCATCACCGCCGAACTCGTCGCTAGTCACGGTTTGAAACCGGACGAGTACGAGCGCATTCTCAAGATCATTGGACGCGTTCCGAGTTTCACCGAGCTTGGGATTTTCTCGGCAATGTGGAACGAGCACTGCTCGTATAAATCGTCGCGGCTTCATCTGCGCGGGCTTCCAACAAAAGCACCTTGGGTGATTCAAGGGCCGGGCGAGAATGCGGGTGTCATCGACATCGGCGATGGGTTGGCTGTTGTCTTCAAGATGGAGAGCCACAACCATCCAAGCTTTATCGAGCCGTACCAGGGCGCGACCACGGGCGTTGGCGGCATTCTGCGCGACGTGTTCACGATGGGCGCGCGCCCCATCGCTTGCCTAAATGCAATTTCATTCGGCGCGCCGGAACATCCGCGCACGCGGCATCTTGTTTCAGGGGTAGTTGCCGGCATCGGCGGTTACGGCAATTCATTTGGCGTGCCGACGGTGGGCGGCCAGATGCGTTTCCATACGCGTTACGACGGCAACATTTTGGTCAACGCGATGGCGGTGGGCCTCGCCGAGACCGACAAGATTTTTTACGCGGCGGCCAGCGGTGTGAACATGCCGATCGTCTATCTCGGCTCCAAGACCGGTCGTGATGGTATTCACGGTGCCACTATGGCGTCCGCCGAGTTCGACGACGACAGCGCCGAGAAGCGTCCGACCGTGCAGGTCGGCGATCCGTTCGCGGAGAAGTTGCTTCTTGAAGCCTGTCTCGAAATCATGGAAGCGGATTGTGTAGTCGCGATTCAAGACATGGGCGCGGCGGGCTTGACATGCTCTGCGGTCGAGATGGGCGCGAAGGGCGATCTGGGTGTCGATCTTAATCTCGATAGCGTGCCGACGCGCGAGACCGGCATGAGCGCTTACGAGATGATGCTCTCGGAGTCTCAAGAACGCATGCTGATGGTGCTCAAGCCCGAAAAGGAAAAACAGGCCGAAGCAATCTTCAAGAAGTGGGGACTGGATTTCGCGGTGGTCGGCTACACCACGCCGTCGCAGCGTTTTGTCGTCAAGCATGGCGGCGACGTAATGGTCGAGCTCGGCGATGAAGCGCCGCTCTATGATCGTCCGCACGTGCCTTCGCCGCAATTGCCGGTAATCCGTGCGCAGGATGTGAAAGCGCCAATGTCTATTTCGGACGCGCTGGTTAAACTGATCGCCACGCCTGAATTGTGCTCGAAGCGCTGGGTATGGGAACAATATGACCATGTGATTGGCGGCAATACTTTGCAGCGTCCTGGCGGCGATGCGGCCGTGGTGCGCGTGCAGGAAGGCCCGAAGGGTCTCGCGCTCACCGTCGATGTCACACCGCGCTACTGCGAGGCGGATCCGTTCGAGGGTGGCAAGCAGGCGGTCGCGGAAGCTTGGCGCAACATCACGGCGGTCGGCGGGCGGCCGCTGGCGATCACAGACGCGCGCTGGATTTCCCGGTCGTGTCCGGCAACGTGTCACTTTATAACGAAACCAACGGACGCGGCATCCTGCCAACGCCATCGATCGGCGGCGTCGGATTGCTGGATGACTTTAAGAAATCCGCGACGCTCGCCTTTAAAGCGGGTGGCGAAGCGGTCCTTCTGATTGGCGACACGCAGGGCTGGCTCGGGCAATCGGTCTATTTGCGCGATGTCTGCGGACGCGAAGAGGGCGCGCCTCCGCCGGTCGATCTCGAAACCGAGAAGCGCAACGGCAATGTCGTGCGCGGTATGATCCACGCAGGCACGGCGACTGCGGTTCACGACATCTCCGATGGTGGACTGCTGGTCGCGCTGACTGAGATGGCGATGGCGGGCGGAATGGGCGCACAGCTTCTGGCGGCACCCGCAGCGATTGTGCCTCATGCCTATTGGTTCGGCGAGGATCAGGCGCGCTATATCGTCACCGTTGCGGCCGCCGACGCTGGTCTGGTGCTGGCCAAAATGAAGGGCGCGGGCATTCCCTGCGTCAGGATCGGCACGACGGGCGGCGACACCATTGCGATTTCGGGAGAAAAAGCCGTTTCGGTCGAGATGCTCAAAACGGGCTTCGAGGACTGGCTCCCCGCCTACATGGCGGGCAAGGCCTGAGGCCGATTGCTTGCGTGACCTCGACGGCGATGCGCGCTAAAATCTGTAATGTCGCGTGACCGCGATCAGGAGATGCCCAGAATGCCGATGGATGCACGCGAGATCGAATCCATGATCAAGGCCGCGTTGCCCGACGCGAAGGTGGAAATTCGCGACTTGGCCGGCGATGGCGATCATTATGCAGCGACGGTGATTTCGGAATCGTTCCGTGGCAAATCTCGAGTGCAGCAGCACAAGCTGGTCTATGATTCGCTTAAGGGTCAGATGGGCGGCGCCCTGCATGCACTCGCCTTACAGACGGCCGTTCCTGAATCCTGATCGCCGCCTTGATGCCGAAGCCCAGGAAGAATTTTCTCCGCGAAGTTGGTGGTCATCACCGCGTCACCTATGTCGAATTGTTTTTCGACCTGGTGTTTGTGTTTGCGATCACGCAAATCTCCCACAGCATGCTGGCGCATTTCACGCCGCTTGGAATTCTACAAACCGCCATTCTGATGTTTGCGGTGTGGTGGGTCTGGGTATTCACAGCATGGATCACCAACTGGCTCGATCCGGACCGCACCCCGGTCCGTGTGATGCTGTTCGGATTGATGCTTGCCGGCTTGCTGATGTCGACCTCGATCCCCAAAGCATTCGAGAGTAGGGGAATTGCTTTCGCGCTTGCTTATGTCGCAATGCAAGTGGGACGAAGCGCGTTTTTCCTTTTCACATTGCCAAAAAGTGAAAACGGCCATCGGCTGAATTTCTCGCGCATTTTAGTATGGATGTGCGTTAGCGGCGTGTTCTGGATTTCAGGCGGACTAGTTGAAGGTCAAACGCGGGGCCGGCGACGCGGTTCTGGACGCCGGGTTTGGGCGCATCGCAGACGACGGACTGGATTGTCGAAGGCGGCCACATGGCTGAGCGCGCGGCTGGCTTTGTCATTATCGCGCTTGGCGAGTCCATTGTCGTCACCGGCGCGACCTTCTCGGATGCCGCGTGGACCGCGACCGGATTGTCGGCATTCACCGTCGCAGTTATCGGCAGCATCGCGATGTGGTGGGTCTACTTTCACATTGGCGCGGAAGCAGGTTCTGAAAATATCTCCAAGGCCAAAGACGCCGGACGGCTAGCGCGTCTTGCATACACTTATTTGCATCTTCCGATCGTTGCAGGCATCGTAGTCTCAGCGGTGGGCGATGAATTGCTGTTGGCGCATCCCGATGGCCATTCCGGCCTTAAGGAATTGCTGAGCATGATCGGTGGGCCGCTGCTGTATCTTGTCGGAGTTATTCTCTTCAAGCACAGCATTCACGGCCGCTGGCAGTTGTCGCATCTCGTCGGGATCAGCCTTTTGATAGCGCTATTGCCAGCCGCAACGTCACTTTCTCCGCTGTTGCTGTCCATCGCGGCAACAATCGTCTTGTTGATCGTTGCCGGTTGGGAAGCCTTGTCGCTGCGTAGTCAAACTGAACTTAAACCTGAAATCGAAAAGCCCTAGTGCGCCGCCGTCAGTGCATGGACCGAGAACATCTGGTCCGGATCGGTCCATGATGCCTGCGGCGACCAACCTGAGCCCCGCGCCAAGGCCGCAAAGCGCTCAAGGCTGTATTTGTAGCTGCTTTCGGTGTGAATTGATTCGCCCGCACGAAATACAAACGAGCGACCCAGCACACGTACGGTCTGCGCTTTCTTGGCGATCAGATGCATCTCGATGCGATGGCGTTCGCGATTGTACACCGCGCGATGCACGAACGACGACAAGTCGAAATTTCCGCCGAGGTCGCGGTTGCTCCGCACCAGCACGTTGGAATTGAATTTGCCCGTGACACCATCGGCGTCATTATAGGCGGCGTGAAGGATTTGCTCGTCCTTCTCCAGATCGACACCCACAATCATGGTGGCGCCATCGCCGAGGATCGCGCGCGCACTGCGCAGGAATGCGCAGGCCTCATGTGGATCGAAATTGCCGATGGTCGATCCCGGAAAAAACCCAACCTTCGGCATGTCGCTGACTGGGGGCGGCAGTGCAAATGGCGTCGTGAAATCTGCTGTGACGGGGTAGACTTCAAGATCTGGAAAATCCTTGCGCAGTTTGTCCGCCTGATCGTTAAGGAAATCGCCCGAAATATCGACCGGCACATAGGCGTCGAACGTGCATTGATGGAGCATCAGGCGCACCTTAGTCGTCGCACCCGCACCGAATTCGACCAACGCGGCGTGCTTCGGAATGGTGGCGGCGATCTTTAGTCCGTTGTCGCGCAGAATCCGCAACTCGGTGCGCGTCGGATAATATTCCGGCAGCAGGGTGATCTGCTCGAATAATTTCGAGCCAGCTTCGTCGTAGAAATATTTCGGAGGTAGTTGCTTGGGATGTTGCGACAGGCCCGCGATGACGTCCTGCGCAAACGCAGCATCTTTTTCATCTACCAACGGTCTCTTCGCGAGGGCATGCACGTTCATGACGATCTCTTGTGTTCGAACTAGAGCGAATAGTCGGCGAGTCGCAATCCGGTGAATTGCCAGCGATGATGCGGATAAAAGAAGTTACGATAGCTGATACGGCTGTGATCGCTCGGGGTTGCAAGCGAGGAGCCGCGAAGCACCAGTTGGTTGACCATGAACTTGCCGTTGTATTCGCCGAGCGCACCCTCGATAGCGCGGTATCCCGGATAAGGTGAATAGGAACTGCGCGTCCATTGCCAGACGATGCCGAACGCATCATTGAGATGTCCCGCACGGGCGGCGACCTCCCATTCCGTCTCTGTAGGGAGGTGCTTGCTGCTCCAGCGCGCGAATGCGTCGGCCTCGTAATAGCTCACATGCGAGACGGGCGCGGATGGGTCTACGTCCTGCAATCCGCGAAGCGTCATGATCTTCCATCGGCCATCGATGTTGCGCCAGTGTCCGGGCGCCTGCCATTCCTCGTTCGTCGCAGCCGCGAAACCGTCCATCAGCCACAACTCGGCCTTTGCGTAGCCGCCGTCTTTCATGAATGCGAGCCACTCGCCATTGGTAACGAGATTGCGCGCGAGCTTCACCGGGCCGACCAACGCACGATGCGCCGGCTTTTCATTGTCGAAGTGAAACGTATCGGCGGTGTGGCCTATGGTGTGAATGCCCTCGGTGAGTTTTACCCATTCATCGCCGCTACGAGTCGATTTTGGAAAGCGCCATTCCGGATCGTAGGCAGGCGGGATCGGATTTTGTGCGAAGGCGTGTAGAATATCTGTGAGCATCAACTCCTGATGCTGCTGTTCATGGTTGAGGCCGACTTCGATCAATGGCTCGAGCGATTTGAGCGTCGTTTCATCGGTCTCACTGAAGAATTTTGCGACCGCCGCATCCACATGCTGCCGATAGGCGGTAACTTCATCGGCGCCAGGTCGAGTTAAATGCCCTCGCTGGGCTCGCGCATGACGAGGACCGGCGCTGACATAATAGGAATTGAAGATATAGGCGTAGTCCGGGTGATAGGGCGTGTAGCCGGGACAATGCTGACCAAGAAGGAATTGCTCCCAGAACCAAGTAACATGCGCGCGGTGCCACTTCGTGGGGCTGGCATCGGGCATCGACTGGACCAATTGATCCTCGGCCGAAAGAGGTGCCGCGCGCCGCTCGGTCTCGTCGCGAACCGTCCGGTATGCGGCGAGCAGCCGTTCAGACAGTTGGTGGCGGGACTCGGAGGGATTTCGGGCGGGGGCCGTGGCGAGCGTGTTGGGCAGCGCAGCTAGGTTCGTCACGACGATCTCCGGTTCTGGAGAGAACGATGCTTCGGCAGATCCGTTCCGAAGCAGGGTCGTTCCTAGATAGGACATCCCGGAGAAGATAAAAGGTGCTCTCCAGCATGAAATGGATACGCGCGGCTTTGGCGGGCGTTACTGGGCGTTACCTGCAAATGAGGGTGGGAAAGCATGGCTCCCCCTCGGCAATTTGATTGGGCGGTGGAGCCGTTTCGGGCTACATATGTCTCCGAAGCGGCCTTCAGTGGGCGATCCTGAACCCGCCAAGGGCGCGGCTGGCTGAGCGATCCAAAGGGACAAGACTATGAGCATTGACCAATTCATTGAGAACGAAGTGAAGTCCAACGATGTCGTGCTGTTCATGAAGGGTACTCCGCAGTTTCCACAGTGCGGATTTTCCGGCCAAGTGGTGCAAATTCTCGACCATGTCGGCGTGCCTTATAAAGGCCTGAACGTGCTTGAATCGGCAGAGCTTCGGGACGGCATCAAAATCTTTTCCAACTGGCCGACCATTCCCCAACTTTATGTGAAGGGCGAATTTGTCGGCGGCTGTGACATCATCCGCGAGATGTTCCAGGCGGGCGAATTGCAGCAACTGCTAGCTGACAATGGCGTCGCTGTTCAGCAGGTAGCCAGCTAGTTCGCGAATTAGTTTGTCGTCACTGATTCGGGCAGGCCTTGGGCCTGCCCGTCGCGTTTCCGCGCAGCTTAGGCGCGTGACACGATCTCCCTCACAGCAGTGATCGTTTCCTCGATCATGGCCACCGTCACGTCGAGATGCGTACACGCCCTGATCCGGTGATCGAGCGCGCCAGCAAGAATGCCGCGAGCATCGAGTTCCGCAATCAAGCGCTTGGTCTCGATGCCGCTTTTTGTGGGGTCGAAGAACACAAGATTGGTTTGGGGCTGGTTCACTTCCAAGCCCGGAATTTGCCCCAGCCCTCGCGCGAGGACGCGCGCATTGGCGTGGTCATCGGCCAGGCGGTTTACATGATGATCGAGCGCGTAGAGACATGCAGCAGCGTTGATGCCGCTCTGGCGCATCGCCCCGCCAAGCCGCTGCTTCCAGCGCCATACCTCGTCGATAAAATCTTCTGAGCCGGCGATCACCGCTCCGATCGGCGCGCCAAGTCCCTTGCTGAAATCGATCCAGCCCGAATCCCAGCCCTCAGACATATCGCGCGCAGACACACCGCTGGCGACAACGGCATTCATCAGCCGCGCGCCGTCCATATGCGTAATGAGTTTGTTTTTCTTCGCGATGGAGACGACTTCATCGAGACCCGATTTCTTCCAGACCGTGCCGCCGCCGATATTGGCCGTCTGTTCGACCGTGACAACGCGCTGCTGAGCCGAATAGCGGTTCGGTGGCACTATGGCTGCGCGCAATGTATCCGGCGAGAAGATTCCATCGTCGCCAGGTAACGGCGTGATCTGGAATCCACCGAGGGCCGCGTGCGCGCCGCCTTCACGAGTTAAAACATGAGCTGACGGATGCGCGAGAATCTCATCACCGGGGCGGCAATGCACCAGCGTTGCAGCGATATTGCACATCGTCCCAGACGGCATGAACACCGCCGCCTGCTTGCCGAGAAGACTCGCGACGCGTTCGCATAGACGGTTCGTGGAAGGATCGTCGCCGATCTGCTCGTCCCCGACATCCGCGCGCATCATCGCCTCGCGCATCGCCGGCGTCGGTCGGGTCTGGGTATCCGACATCAAATTGATGCGTATCGGAGGCAATTTCGGATCGCGCGGCGCGGGCGTCATTCTCATTTAGGCAATTCCAGGCAAACGGGACGATACCAAAGATGCACGCAAAAAAGCCCCGGCGAAACCGGGGCTTTTCGTCGGCACCGATAAAAATCAGCGCGAATAGAATTCGACGATCAGATGCGGTTCCATCTGCACTGGAAACGGCACTTCTGAGAGGTTTGGAATGCGCGAAACCTTGGCCGACTGTTTGCCGTGATCGACTTCGAGGAAATCAGGCACGTCGCGCTCACCAAGACCGTTGGCTTCGAGCACGAAAGTGAGCTGGCGTGACGATTCCTTGATCTGAACGGTGTCGCCGACCTTGACCTTGTAGCTGGCGATGTTGACGCGCTTGCCGTTCACCATCACATGGCCGTGGTTGATGAACTGGCGGGCTGCGAACATGGTGGCGACGAATTTCGCGCGATACACCACGGTATCGAGACGGCGCTCGAGCAGGCCGATCAGGTTTTCACCAGCGTCGCCCTTCATGCGGGTCGCTTCGACATACACCGCATAGAACTGCCGTTCGGAAATGTTGGCGTAGTAACCCTTCAGCTTCTGCTTGGCGCGCAGCTGTGTGCCGAAGTCCGAGAGCTTGCCTTTGCGGCGCTGGCCGTGCTGGCCGGGGCCATATTCACGCTTGTTGACGGGGCTCTTTGGGCGGCCCCAGATATTCTGGCC
>JAPLPA010000405.1:9955-10975 GCA_026400415.1 Afipia sp.
GACGGTCGATCTTGTACTTCGCCTCACTACGCTTAGTCATCACGTCCTCTTTCAAAAGTCAGATTTTGAGGAAACGCGCCCTCCTATGCGCCAGGAGAATTCCCGGTGCCGACAGGTCCGCCTCATAAGCTTGATGGGGAAGACCACGGGTCACGAAACGCAACGCGGGCCGTAAACGGCCCGCGAGCAGGGTTTTCATAGGTAGAAAGGGCCCCGAAGTCAAACGCTTCAAGGCTGTTTTAGGCCTTATTTAGGGGCCGGGGTGGCGACCGCCTTGCCCTTTTCAACGATATAGGCGGCCATGAGCTTGAAGCCGTTCGGACCGGATTTGACGTCGTGGGGGACACCTGCGGGCACAGCATAGGAGTCGCCCGCCTTGAGTTCCTGGTCCGGCTTGCCTTCGATCATCAATGTTCCGCTTCCGGCCAGCACGTAGCCCGTGTCGACGCCAGGATGGGTGTGGCGACCGGCCAGCACGTTAGGGACGATTTCCGCGACCACCGTGACGATGTGGTAGCCGGCCGGAAAGTCGATGTCCTGAAGCGGCGTGCGCTTGATATTGTTGGCGGCGGCAGGGGCCGGGGGCGACGACCGACAGGCCGAGAACGATCTTCTTGAGCATATGTATCTCCCTTTTGCCGTCCTCTCTGGAACGGACACGAAGGGACGCTAGCAGCGACGGACAGATGTTGGAAGCGCGGGCGCTGATCCACCGCAGCGCACACTTTTCTTTATGCCGGGGAATAATTGGGAATTTGGCTGCGCTCAGTTTTGGAACTCAAGCGACGACGCTCGCTCCAAAGAATGGTGCCACTGCCTTTGAGAGTGCTTCGGAGGGAGCCTGCCCTGACGTAAAAACGATTTCCGCTGCCTGCGGCTCGGATGTCGCCGTCGCGCCGAGAAGGTCGTTGACCCGCCGTGCAATTGCGGGGGCAGGATCGATCCAGTCCACAGGCCAGGGCGCAAGGTCCTCCATTCGATCCATGAGCAATGGATAATGCGTGCAGGCCAGCACCACGG
>JAPLPA010000086.1 GCA_026400415.1 Afipia sp.
AATCACGGACGATTCCGACGTGCTGCTTTTTTACGACGTGAATTTTTTCGCTGGCTGGATTGCCGCCGGTGGTCTGGTCCTTGGTTTTCGGGAGTAGCGTGACGTTTTCCGGAACGATACGCGTTTCAAATCCGGCATACAGGTCCGGTGCTGTTTCCGACGCGTAGGCCATCTTGAGATCGGCCGGCCCATTGGCGGCGTAGCGAACGCCGCCATTGCCCTTCCAGTTCGACGCATCGCGTACCTTCAACACGATTTCGTCGAGCGGGATATTTGCCGCGACCTTCGCGCGCGGCAGGGCGGCGGCGAGATCGCGCATGACGAACGAAACTTCGGCATCCGGCTCGGCGGCATTTTGATCGTCGCCGTCCATCGGCGATGCGCCGCCGACATCTGTCAAAACCTTCTGGGCATCGAACGGTGGAATCTTCGCAGAGAGGTCGCTTGTCGTCAGCGACAGGTTGCCCGAGATTCGCACGAATGGACGCACGCGCATAATGTCGCGATTGCCCGCGCGGGTGACTTGCGACACGCGAATGACTTGACGCGCTGCGGCGGTTTCGCTCGCCGGCGGCAGACGGTCGCTCTTGCGCGCGACAAGCTTGTCGGCGCTGGAAAGTGCGCCGCGCAACGCGCTCTCCACGCGCTCGGGCACTTTCGCAAACGTCATCTCGCCGTCGAGCGACGCAAAAACGGCGCCGCCGATGAGAGCTGCGCCGCACAGACCCGTTAAAATCGTTCCGCTGAACCACTGCACCGACACGCGTCGGCGATCGATCACTGCTGCTTCAGAACCGTCCACGGATAGCGGCGGCTCGTGACCGAGATCGATGATCCCGGCACGTCCGTAGTGTCCCCCGCGTGACGTCCCGTGGTTCAAACCCCGTCCCCTAAAGTCTTCCAGCGTTCGACGCGTCGATTGTGCGTCGATTATTTCTGTCGTTGCCCTTCGGCTGGGGCGATTGTTCAGGCGTGCGATAGTGTACCGCGGTCCCGTGATGACTCCAAAGTCGACTCAGCCCGGATGTTTTTCCCACATCCGCCAAATCCCGGAATCCGATCGCCGATAGCTATACTTGCATTCGGTCGATCTTGGCATATTTGATGAGCAGAACGTCGGAGGAATGTGGCTCAAGTACGGCATTTAGCACTGAGAAATCAGGGGTTCTTGCAAGTATGGGTAAGGCCCGATCGATAAGACGTTTTATTGACAATGCCGTTGACAATGTTCGGTGGGGGGGCCTATAAACCGCCCACTCGGTGCGGCGCTGCCGTGGCTTTGGCCCCGGTATGCTTTCGTGCCTTTGATGCTCCTCACTACGATGAGTGATTTAACAGCCGATAGTTGTCGGTTGTTATTTGCCGTCGAATGAAGACTTCGAAGTTGAGTTGGGGTCTCGGATCCCGGGCTGTTTGACAAGTAAAGATGAAGAAAGAGAAACGTGGACGGCGGAGTCCTTGCGGGTCTCAGCACGTTGTAAAACTTCGGTTTTTCAACAGGTTGGGGCCGGACGAAAGACTTCGGCGGTACACGTTTTTATAAGGTTACACCATCGTTGTCCGCGATGTGAATCGCAGACAGCTGTCGGCTTTTGTTCGCAAGAACGGGTCGGCAAAAAATGGTGGGACCTCGTCAAGAACGTTGTGATCAGCCGGTTTAAAGTTTCAAGTCCAACTTGAGAGTTTGATCCTGGCTCAGATTGCCTCATTTCTTGGACGAAGGCTTTCTTATTTTATTTTTAG
>JAPLPA010000545.1 GCA_026400415.1 Afipia sp.
CCGAGTATCAACTGCGGAGCATCCTTCCAGTGTAGCCCGGTGAGGCGAAAGGATTTGGCCTCTGGTCTGAGGCGCAGAGGACCTTCGTTCTCTTTTTGGAAGACGTCGCCGGATTTCTTCTTCATCAGGAACTACGCTTTCAGAGGGTGAAAGACCAAGTTAACCGGGCGCGCGCGAGCCGGCAAACACGAAGTGAACCGGCATTTCGCGCGATCCGGTTGAACGCCTTGTTCGGCCTCATTGCCCCGGTGCCCAACCCAGTTGCGCCAAGCAATTGTGAAGTCTTCGTAGTTTTCTAGTTTCGCGATCATCCAGCCATTGATCGCTTGCGAACTGAGACATGACGCTGGCGAAAGCACGGGTGTGTAATACCCGTATCTGTTCTTCTTTTAGGCCACCACGTTGGCGTTCCGCCAACACATACGCCAGTTCTTCGTCGGTGATTTCCAAATCGGAGAGCACAGTCTTGAGTGCATCCCAATATGCCGCAATTGCTTGACGAACAGGATCAACCGGTGCGGCGAAGCCTGCACGCGACACGACGCCTTCAAATCGGCGTAAACCAAACACTGAAGGATCGGGGAATGGCAGGCATGCGAAGCTATTGTTGAATTTGTAACTTTTTAGGTCAGCAAGATCAGCAAACGTCGAGACGCCCTGACGGTTAATCTCGGCAAGGTAATTGCCAAACAAAAGACCGGCAGCGAGTGCATCGTGTGCGGCCACATGCGACGCAGCGTAATCAACGCCGTGTTGGCGACACGCTTCTTCAAGTTTGCAACGCGAGCCAAGCCCCAACATGGTTCGCAGATACATCAGGCAGAAGTGGGGCGGATCGTGGGCGACGCCTGCGTTTGAAAGCTCGAAATTGAGGAACTTGATATCGAAGTAAACATTGTAAGCCGCGATCACGCAGTCCTTTGTTGCAGCCACCACTTCGCCTGCGATGTCTTGAAAACGTGGAGCCTTCGCGACATCGGCGTCCGTGATGCCGTGAATCTCGGTGGCAGCCATTGGACGAGCTGGATTTACGAGCGTGTCAAATACCACGCGGGGCTTTGAACCGGGATCAATGCGAACGATGGAGACTTCGACAACGCGGTCATAACCCGGAGTTAGTCCAGTAGTCTCGAAGTCGATGACGGCGACCGGAGTATCAGCGATTCGAAGGGACGAGATACCGGTTGTCATGGTGGTGAATTTCGCGGCATGGATGCCGCGCCTCGATAGCGGGTAAGGCAAGGTAGGATGCCGGTGTTTGAGGCCGAACGTAGAAGTGAGGGGCGGCCGGAGCGAAGCGTAGGAAACCACAAGCGCAGCTTGTCGCCGTCCCTCTCGACTTCCGGGTTAGGCGCTTTAGCTATCAAAGTTCAAGCCTCCATCCGGCTTTCCATCAATGTATCCGCATCGCCAAAGTCGGTAGTCGCTACCTCCGGATAAAGAAATTTGCCCGTCGCGAGGCCGTTCTGGCCAGAACAGGCAGAGACTCTCAAGTCGGAGCTGTGCAATTTCTTCCACCCAGCCTCCGTGCCGCTTCTTTGCTTTGGATTCACTTTGAATGTAAGCCATCACCTCGGCAATGAAGCTGTCTTGGCAAAGAGCAACAGATTCAGCTTGCTTTACAAGTGCGAGATCAGGGATCTTCTTTGGCAACGAAAGATCTTGTGATCCAGATATGTAAAAAGAAAATTTTAGTTGGGTCGAACCTTCTTCCGTTAGCCAAGCATCATCATCGTCGGAGTAAATAAGAGAGCCAAGAATATGATTCTCAACTCTACGATCTACTGGGCGTCGATCACCGAGAAGTTTTCGCTTGAGTGTGGCAAACATTGTGGAGCCTAACGACCCGCATCACCGGATGCGGTGGGACGACTTGTTTAGTGTAAAACCGAGGCTATCGCATTCCGGTGCATGCGATTGTTCGCCGACCTTATTCGGCAGAGACTGTCGATTCTTGTGGACTCCACGTACCCAGTTTCATAGTGAAATTTGACCAATTGCCTCTTCTGCCCACGATCGACGCTCGGTGTCGTTTAAGAGGTTCGAGCGAAAAACAGCCAATGCATTGTGCGATTCAACTCCCCCAATTGCAACCAGTCCGTCTAGGGCCTGTTTCCACACTTCCGGGTGCGGATCGTGAAGGGCCGACGCAAGGAACGGGATAGTTGCTTTAATCCGATGCTGCCAGATCACTTCTATGATTTTTGAGCGGTCCGCACGATCAGAACTGGCCGTGAACTGCTGAATCAGCATTGGGAGGATTTCGGGCTCGGCCTCAATCAGCGTATGAAAAGCGTTGTCATTTCCGTCACATAGTGCATGAACGAGTTGTTCAACGTCGCTGAAGTTCATTTGATTGTGTGGGTGAACATAGTATTAGCCGTCACGCATGGTAAAGCGTTTCGACTCCGTTCATTTCTTTTCCTTCAAAATATTTTTTGCAAATACGACAGTTGAGTATGGTATTTGACGCATAACAAATTTGTTAGGAGCTTTGATATGCGTCAAGAAGGGCGACGGGCGGTGGCAACCCGGCGATTTCTGCGCCCGCAGTCAAAAGCTGGGGTTCGCTGGCCTATTTTCGCAGGGCCCACGGCACCTGCTGGAGATTTATTGTGTCACTGCAGCGTGAAGGGCACCGTGCAGATCGAGCAGTCTTCGGTAGCGCCGGTAGATGCCTTCGTAGACCGAGGCCGCAGCGTGCGACGGAGAAAATCGCAGCGATTTCCCAG
>JAPLPA010000366.1 GCA_026400415.1 Afipia sp.
CAAGGGAAATCGCGCTTACATAACCGACCTTGCTGCGCGCGAAGGAATTTCGGAGCTTATTCATCCTCTCGGTTTCGTCGAACGCAACGATCTTGTTGCGCTTTATCGGCGCGCGCTTGCGCTTTCATATGTGTCTTGGTGCGGACCGGAAAATTTGCCGCCCCTCGAAGCTTTTGCGCTCGGTTGTCCGGTCATTGCATCGCGGATACCCGGTTCAGAAGAGCAATTGGGAGATGCCGCTTTGTTCTGCGAACCCGGCGATCCGGGCAGTATTGCGAGCGCAATCCGTAAGCTTTATGACGATAAAAGCTTGCGTGTTCGACTTGTTGAGGCAGGACGTGCGCGCGCCAAGCGATTCACGCCCGCAGACTATATTCATGGCGTGATGGGATATCTCGACGAATTCGAATCAATCCGCCGCTGTTGGCCGTGAAAAATTCGACGACCAACCAAACGATGCGCATTTCCGTCGTCACGCCATCGTTCAATATGGCGCCTTATCTTGAAGACACGATCGCGTCGGTGATTTCAAATCTTCGGGACGGCGACGAATACTTTATCGTCGATGGCGGTTCGACCGACGGCAGTGTCGACATTATAAAACGCTACGATAAGCATATTTCCGGCTGGATTAGCGAGCCCGATTGCGGCTACGCGGATGCGCTGGCTAAAGGTTTTGCGCGAGCAACCGGCGATATCTTGTGCTGGATCAATGCAAGTGATCTCTATCTCTCCGGCGCTTTCGATGCCGCGCAACGGCTGTTGACCAGCGATCTTGATATGATCTTCGGCAGCGATTTATACATCGATGCCAATAGCCGGGTGTTGTTCTACAACCATGGGTGGGTGCCGGACTTGCGCAGCGCGATGTTGTATGGCGGCTGGACGCCGCTGCAGGACGCTTGCTTCTGGCGTCGCAGCCTTTATGAGAATGCCGGCGGTATTGATAGCCAGCTAAAATTCGCTGCGGACTATGATCTATTCCTGAGAATGGCGCGTGCCGGCCGCACGAGATATGTACCGGTCGCATTCAGCGCTTTCCGGCAGCATGCGGGACAGAAGTCTATTTCGGGATCTACGGCTTACGAAGATGAGCGCAGACTCGTCCGGACCAGGGAAATTCACGCATCGACCACGTCACCATCGATGAAGGCCATCTATCGCGGGATAAACCGTGTGGCGATGAGTGCGCGTTCTCGACTGGCGCCGCTGGTATGGCGAAGGCCGGATCTTGTAGGACGCGATATAACGACAATACCATGTGGCAACTATCGGCAGGCCACCGGAATCCAGTGAGGCAGGGACAGAACCGATGTTTACATACCAGGATGATCGCATCAGCACTCTTCAGGCGCGGTTTGCGCAGTTGCGGGGGATGGTGGACGCCGTCACACAGCCTGTACGGCAGTTCAAAGAGAATCATCGCTCCGAGATCTATAAAGCGCTTATGAAAAGCGTCGCACTCGGCGATTCGGAGTTGGTCGAACTATCGCTGAAACTTGCGCGCGATCGCTATGCGGCCGGCGATGTGCTGGTATATCCGATGTTGCATCTGGCGGGCGATACGAATGAGCGCGGCAGTTGGCATCGTGACGGCGCGGAGACCAACCGCCAAGTGTTCTGGATTCCACTGACGCCTTACAAGTACCGTGGTCTGTCGATCATTTCATGGTCACAGGGTTTTCTGAGCAAAGCGTTCGCATACATAGGTTCTCGATTAACTACCTTAGATGCCCTAGCGACCAAGCCGAATATTGGGCCGAATACATATTTCAGCTGGTCGCCGCGCATGATTCATCGCGGCAACTTTAACAACTCGGACGATCTCTCGTCGGCGATGGTGATTTTCATGGACCAGTCCGCCAAGCCGTCCACCCGCAATATCCCGAAGCTTTCGGAGGACGCGGTCAAACAGAGCATCGGTATCATCAATCAGGCGATCACTCTGGACGATGCCGGAAATATCGCGAAAGTCGATCAGGCAAAGCTCCGGTCGCTACCCGAGCCTTTCCAGAATAATTTCGTTAGCTATTTCAAATTGCGAACCAAGATCGATCTTTATGCGCTCTGATAACGGCTTCCTTTCGATGCTGGCAGTATCAAATGCGATGCAAGAGACCCGCGGTTGATGATGTTCGAATTTGCGAAGCGCTGGCTTGGCGCCTTTATGGATTTGCGCCGCTTTCTGTCGCTGAGGTATTTGCCGCGCTATATCGCCGACTGGTTTGCTTTTCAAAAGCAGGCCGGTCATTGGCCCGTGCGTTTTATCGATTCCTTCCCGGCGCTGTGGGATCGTCTTCCGACGACGCCATTCGACCCGCATTATTTTTATCAAGGCAACTGGCTCGCGCGGCGACTCGCAGAGGCGAAGCCGTCCCAGCATGTCGATATAGGGTCGAGCGTGCTGACGATGGGTGTTTTGTCGGGTCACGTTCCCACGATTTTCGTCGATTACAGGCCGCTCATCGTTCACCAAACCGGGTTGAATTGTGTTGCAGGCGATATCACGCAGCTTCCTTTTGCCGATCGCTCGTTGCAAAGTCTTTCATGCCTTCACGTCATTGAGCATATCGGCCTTGGCCGATATGGCGATCCGCTGAACGCCGAAGGTGCACGCGTGGCTGCGGCAGAATTGCAGCGTATTGTGGCAGCGGGCGGCAAGTTTTATCTGTCCACGCCCATCGGCCGCGAGCGTGTCTGCTTCAACGCTCATCGCGTTTTTGCGCCGGCGACAATTCTCCATTGGTTTTCCGAGTTCAAGCTCGTCAGCTTTTCATATGTGTCGGACGACGGTCGGCTTCACGAGAACGCGATGGTTACCGAAGTGCCAGCGCTTGAATATGGATGTGGGTTCTTCGAGTTTCAGCGATGATGCGGTCTTCGCTCAGGCGTATTTTTTCATCAAGCAATCTGTTTGCGTTCAATCTTCGCAACCGTGACCGCTGGATTGCAGAGCAAGCCGCTTTGTTGCCAGAGGGCTCGAAAGTTCTCGATGTAGGTGCGGGGTCGGCGCCGTATCGTTCGCTCTTTGCGCATTGCGATTACAATACGCAGGATTTTTCCCAACTCAGGGACGATCAGTTGCGATATGGCGGCTACGCGCCGATTGATTTCGTCTCCGATGCAAAGAGTATCCCCGTCCCGGATGCGAGCTTCGACGCCATCATTTGCACCGAAGTGCTCGAGCACGTACCGGAACCGATTGCTGTCGTTCGCGAATTCGGAAGGATCGTCGCGCCGGGAGGACGGCTGATTTTGACTGCTCCGTTGGGCTCCGGCATTCACCAAGAGCCGTATCATTTTTACGGCGGCTATACGCCATTTTGGTACGAGCGTTTCTTGAGCGAGGCCGGGTTTAAAGCCATCACAGTCACGCCGAACGATGGGACATTCCGGCACATCGCGCAGGAAACGATCAGGTTCGTGCGCATGTCGATGCCGTTCAGCTTCGCCGCGCCTTTGTATGTCTCGTTGATGTGGTTGCCGTTCTGGCTGTTGTTTGCTCCGGTGCTCGCGATTGGCGTTCCTGTCGCGGCCAAGTTTCTCGATCGTTTTGATTCAGAGCGTCGCTTTACGGTCGG
>JAPLPA010000522.1:0-1930 GCA_026400415.1 Afipia sp.
GCTGAACCAAGCCGTGCATGGCTGGGGCGGAATTGTCTTTCACGACGTCATCAATCAGAAATTTGCGCACAAGGCCGTCGAGAAGGGTGCCGACGGCCTCGTACTAGTCGCCGCTGGCGCCGGCGGTCACGCAGGCGCGCTGTCGCCGTTCGCATTCGTTGCAGAAACACGCCAGTGGTTCGACGGGCCGATCGCGCTGTCAGGTGCGATGGGACATGGCCGTGCCATTCGTGCAGCGCGCGTTCTGGGAGCAGATTTCGCCTATATCGGCTCCGCTTTCATTGCGACCAATGAGGCGAACGCTCCGGAGAATTACAAGGAGATGATTGCATCCTCAAACGCCGAAGACATTGTGTATTCAAACCTCTTCACCGGCGTTCACGGCAATTATCTCAAGCCCTCGATTGTTGCGGCCGGCATGGACCCCGACAATCTGCCGGTCTCCGATCCGTCCAAAATGAACTTCGGCACCGATGCGAGCGGTGAGCGCAACAAGCCGAAAGCCTGGAAGGAAATCTGGGGCAGCGGTCAGGGCATCGGTAGCATCGACAAGGTGATGCCGGTCGCCGAAATGGTTGCGCGCCTAAAGAAAGAATATGACGCAGCGATAGACGCGCCTCTTTGATTTTTTGCCAATTTATTTCAGGAAGCGATCTGGAACATGGAAGGCGTTTTTCGCGTTGAGGGAAACAATGTCCATACGAGTGATCATGCGGCTGGGCCATGGGATCCGGGCATGCAGCACGGTGGCGCGCCGTCTTCGTTGATTGTGTGGGCTGCGGAGCGTATTCCGACCCCGCAGCCAATGCATATTGCGCGTTTGACTGTCGATCTGATGCGGCCTGTGCCAGTGGCCCCGCTGACGATTGAAAGCAAAGTCCTGCGCGAGGGCCGCAAGATTCAGCTTTGTGAAATATGCCTCCTTGCCAGTGGCGTTGAAGTGGTTCGCGCAACCGTTCTCAAAATCCGATCGCAAGCCGTGACGTTGCCTGACGTCGTTGCCGAACAGCCGATCGATGTTCCTTTTCAGCAGGACGGCGTGCTGCAGCCGCCTTACGGCCAGAATAATTTTCATTCCTGCGTGACGCTTCGTGCCGTGCGCGGAAGTTTTCTCAATCCAGGCCCTGGCGCGATCTGGTTTCGGGGTGACCGTCCTATCGTCGAGGGCGCGCCGATTTCCCAAGTGATGCGGGTCGCACTCGCAGCGGATTTTTCCAACGGCGTCTCATCGGTGCTCGACTTTAAAAAGTGGATGTTCATCAACGCCGATCTGACGGTGACGCTCGCACGTGAACCGGTTGGCGAATGGATCTTGCTGAATTCGGAAATGACGCTGGGGAAAGACGGTGCGGGTCTGGCCGTCTCTCGGCTCGGCGACGAAAAAGGATATTTCGGGCGAGCTGTTCAATGTCTCGTCGTTGAACCACGATGACGAAAGCAAGAGATGAAAGCAAGTGGTGCCCCTGGCCGGAATCGAACCAGCACTCCTTGCGGAACTCGATTTTGAGTCGAGCGCGTCTACCAATTCCGCCACAGGGGCAATCGTGACCTTATTTTTGAGGCAAGGTCGCGAAGCGGGCGGAATATAGCTCTCGCGCGCCTGCGGTCAACCGCCTGTGATTGCGGGTGCGTCGACATTATGCGGCGCGCGGGTTACGACGCGGCAAGGCAAGAGAAGGGACTTGGCGCCAATGGCGGCTTCCAAAAAGAGATCTGCGGCCACTTTGCTAAATGAAGCGCGCGGAGTGGCCCTCCTTGTTACCCTGATCGCAGCTGCGACGATTGTCGGTGCTTGGTTTTTCCAATTGGTGCTGGGCATCGTCCCGTGCCCGCTCTGCCTTGAGCAGCGCTACGCCTACTACTTTATCATTCCGTTCGCCGCCTTGATCGCGATAGCTGCCTCGCGTGGCACGTCACGCCATTTGCTGGC
>JAPLPA010000522.1:1964-3984 GCA_026400415.1 Afipia sp.
AATGCCGGCCTCGGCACCTATCACGCAGGTGTCGAATGGAAATTTTGGCAAGGCCCGACGGATTGCACTGGCCCGATGCTGGACCTTGGCGGCGGTAGCCTTTTAGAGAGCATCAAGACTGTGAAAGTGATCCGCTGCGACGAAGTCCAATGGCGTTTCCTGGGACTCTCGCTCGCGGGCTATAATGTTCTCATCTCCCTCGCGCTTGCGGCACTGGCAGGCTGGGGTTTCCGGGCTGCGTTACGCAGCCATTGATCTGTTCAAATGCGGGCCTACGCCAATTCGCAAAACGGCCCGCAGCGATAACGGCTGCGGGCCATTTTTTGAAACAAAGTTAGTTCGCTTTGGTTGCGCCCGCTGCGGTCTTCTTGCATTCCGAGCGGAATTTCTTGCGCTCTTTGCCGTGAAGGCCTTTTGCGTCTGCCTGTTTCGAACATTCGAGCGATTCAGCCGTACGGGGTTTTTCGGCCTTCTTTTCAGCCGGTGCTGCTTTTGTTGTCGGAGAGGTTGGCGTGGTCGTCGTCGCAGGGGTCTGCGCGAACGCTGAGCCTGCGAGTATCAGCGACGCGAAAATCGTTACGATGGCGCGGGAAGAAAAGGTTGTCATTTGAGGACCTCATATGAAAGACCGTGCAACGTCGTCCTGCGAGCCTGAACGCCCGGTGAACAGCGCGCCGCAGCATGTCCCCTTCGATCATCAATATTTGATTGGCGCGTGAAGGCCTTCGTTGAAACGCGCTATGGCCACGCTAGAATGTCGCCCTCACTGCGTCCAGTGACAGGAGATTCTTCAATGACGATTAAATCATATGTAATGTTTGCAGGCGCACTTGCCGGCTTCGCAATCGCTACGGCCGCTATCCCGGCCAATGCTTTGTCGATGCAGGAATGCAGCGCAAAATATGAAGCCGCCAAGAAAGACGGTTCGCTCGGCACCAAAAAATGGAATGACTTCCGCAAGGCCGAATGCGCGGCCGATGCGAAGCCCGCAGCAACCGCGACGCCAGCCCCGACTCCCGCTCCGCCGCCACCCAAGGCTGCCGAAGCGAAGCCAGCTGCCGCTCCTAAGGAAGCACCGAAAACCGCCGCTGCTCCGGCGGCACCTTCCGGACCAGCCGTATATCCGAGTGCTATTGCACCGAAGTATGCCACCGAGAGTGCAGGCAAGGGTCGCATGCATACTTGCGTCGATCAGTACAATGACAACAAAGCGACCAACGGCAACGGTGGCATGAAGTGGATCGAAAAAGGCGGCGGCTATTACAGCCTGTGTAACGCCAAGCTGAAGGGCTAACATCCGTTCGTCCATTTGATGTTTACGGCCGGGTCATTCGCCCGGCCGTTTTCATTGATGCGGACCTCGTCCCATAGGCGTTGGGAATTTTCTGAATGTGTGGACATACGGGCACGATCAAAAACAGGTTCAAGCGCTCGCTTGAGATTTTCGCGCCGGTGTTTTTGCTTTATGTAATCGCCGCATATTTCTTGCTGCCCTCGATCTGGCGGCACTACGAGCACCAAAAGAAACTGGACGGTTTGCCGATGGTGACAGCCACGGCTTCGGGCATTCCGGCGGACCCCATCAATGTAGGAATGGTGGGTTCGTCAAAAGATATTCTTTGTGCGATGCGCGACGCAGGGTGGTATGCGGCCGATCCGATCACCTGGCGGTCTAGCCTCGATATTTCGCGCAGCGTGATTTTCGATCAGCCATATCCGACCGCACCTGTGAGCAATCTGTTTTACGCAGGACGAAAGGAGGATCTGGCGTTCGAGAAGGCAGTCGGCAAAAGTGCCGATCAGCGAAGCCATATTCGTTTATGGAAGGTGCTGGAGCAGGGCAGTGAAAAGCGCCCGGTCTGGCTCTGTGCTGCGACGTTCGACAAGAGCGTCGGCTTTAGCCGTTATACCGGCGCGATCACGCACCATATCGCCCCTGACATCGACGCGGAACGAAGTCTTGTGGAGACTGATTTGCAATCGGCCGGAATGATAGAAGCCCGTTATCAGGTGATGGGTA
>JAPLPA010000168.1 GCA_026400415.1 Afipia sp.
CGACCTTGAAGGCAAGCTTGCGGTTGGCCGCGAAGCTGCGCACTCCGCGCGGCGCATTGTTCATGTGCAGGGCGACCGCGCCGGTCACGCTATCATTGCTGCGTTGATTGACGCAGTTCACAAGACACCATCGATCCGGGTGATCGAAGGCTACGTCGCCGAGGCACTTCTGACTGACGGCGATGCGGTGTTGGGCTTGCAACTGCGCAAAGCCAGCGATCCGACAACCGCGCCGTTGATCGTGCCTTCACGCGCAGTCGTGCTCGCGACTGGCGGCATCGGGCATCTTTACGCGGTGACCACAAATCCAGTTGAAGCGAGCGGACTTGGTCTTGCAATGGCGGCACGCGCAGGCGCGATCATCGCCGATCCTGAATTCGTGCAGTTTCATCCCACGGCCATCATGGTCGGGCGCGATCCAGCACCGCTCGCAACGGAAGCTCTTCGTGGCGAAGGCGCGACGCTCATCAATTCCAAGGGCGAACGGTTTATGCTGGCGATCGACCCGCTGGCCGAACTCGCGGCCCGCGACATCGTCGCGCGCGGCGTGTTCGCAGAAATCGCGGCGGGGCGTGGCGCTTTTCTCGACGCCACCAAGGCGCTCGGCGCAGAGTTCGCGACAAAATTTCCGACGGTTTATGCAAGCTGCATGGAATCGGGAATCGACCCCGCAAAACAACCGATCCCGATTGCACCCGCTGCGCATTACCACATGGGCGGAATCGCGGTGGACAAGCGCGGACGCACGTCGCTGAAAGGCCTGTGGGCCGGCGGCGAGGTCTCCGCCACAGGAGCGCACGGGGCCAATCGCCTCGCCTCGAATTCGCTTCTTGAAGCGGTGGTGTATGCCGCACGAATTGCGAAAGACATCGCAGGTCAGGATTTCGTGAAGCGCACCTTACAGGCTGCGTCACCTGCCACACCGCGCAATTGTGCGATGCCGCCGCTAGTGGAGTCAAATCTTCGCCAAATGATGACTTCGAACGTCGGCGTTATTCGTGACGCGAACGGATTGACGGAAGCCGTGCAAACTTTCTCCGCGATCGAACGCGACACGGGCAACATCGCGCTGCGTAACATGGCGACCACAGCACTGTTGGTAGCAACTGCGGCACTCGTGCGCGAAGAAAGTCGCGGTGCGCACTACCGCTCGGATTTCCCAGATGAAGACGCATTGCAAAAGCGCCGCACCATGACGACGCTCGGTGCCGCACGCGCGGTTGCGCAAGAAGCAATGGGCGGCGGCTTATCTCTGAAAAAACTGCTCGGAGTCTGAAGTGACCGAGATTATGAATCCCTCCGAGTTAGTATATCCGGAAGCCTTTCTGTCACCGCTTGTCATTGACGAAGCGGCGATGCGAGCGCTGGAGGAAGATCTCGGCCGCGCGGGCGACGTCACGTCCATCGCGACCATTCCCGATCATACGCCCGCTCACGCCATCATGGTGGCACGACAGGCCGGCGTGGTCGCGGGGCTTCCGTTGGCGGTCGCAGCATTTCATTCACTTTCGCCCGATGTTCGAATTCAGGCTCATGTCAAAGACGGAGCTGCGGTTGCTAAAGGCGTTAAACTTCTGACGATCTCAGGTCCGGCGCGCGCGATCCTCGCCGGTGAGCGCACCGCTCTCAACTTCGTTGGGCGTCTGTCCGGTGTCGCAACACTGACGGCGGATTTTGTGCGCCATACCGCGGGCACGAAGCTTCGCATCTGCTGCACGCGCAAGACCACGCCGGGACTTCGCGCGCTGGAAAAATACGCCGTGCGATGCGGCGGCGGATTCAATCATCGCTTCGGTCTCGACGACGCCATCCTCATCAAGGACAATCACATTGCGGTGGCTGGCGGCGTGAAAGCTGTGCTGAAACGCGCGCGCGCCCATGCGGGACATCTGGTCAAGATCGAAATCGAAGTCGATACGCTTGACCAGTTGCGCGACGTTCTCGCAACCGGCATGGCCGATGTTGTGATGCTCGACAACATGAACATTGCGAACCTGAAAGAAGCCGTGAAGCTGGCGGACGGCAAGGTAGTTCTGGAAGTGTCCGGCGGCGTGACGCTCGGCTCGATCAGTGAGATTGCCAAAACCGGCGTGGATTACGCTTCAAGCGGCGCGCTGACGCACTCCGCTCCCAATTTCGATGTCGCGCTCGATATAGATGCGTGATCTCTAGCGTTTCGCAGTGTCCAGCTCAGCCGAACTTTTTGCAACATCCGCGAGCTGCGCGGAAATCTGTGCGGTCTCCGCCGGATTTCCCCAGCTCGGTGCGTCACCGCCGTCGCCCCACGCACGAGGCCGGTAGAATGTGTGAACCCCGAATTTATACATCTTCTTCATTTCGTTCACCCATGACGGGCGAACCCAATATGCATGATAGTGCGTCGACTTTCCGACCTCCGGCAGCCACAGCCGCCCATCGAGCGTCGCCTGCGCGATCTTCTTGGCGCGCTCCCACATATCCGGCTCTTTCACGACATCGCGAATGCCGTCGCATGCAAAGCTGAACTGGCAGGCCATGTGTCGGTGCGAGTTTTGGTAGACAACGCCGCAAACCGTGTTTGGATAGTATCCCGAAAATGCCCGGTTCACGACGACCTGTGCGACGGCAATCTGACCGCGCACCGCCTCACCCGACGCGTCGAAATCTCTTCGGTCAAGCATTTCTCTGCTTTGGCGCGCGACTTCTCGTCGAGCGCAAGACGCTCGGCAGGCGTTCGCGGCCGCTGATTTTCGCCCGTGACTTGGCCTTTGCCGGCTACGCTCTCGCCCTCGGATATGTCGTTGGCATCGAGCGGCAACGAGGCGAGTTGTTTCATTTCAGGATCGCCGTTTTGCAACACGATCGTCGGCTCCTGACCGGGCTGCCATCGCTCAAGCGATTCGCCACTTGTACCGAAGTCGGAGTTTCCGAAATAGCGGCTGGAGGTGTGGAACGAGAACGTGTCTTTCAGTGCCGCCTCACCCGACGCGCCGTCGGTTGCAGCAGGCGCGGCCGCGTTCAGGGGATGATCTTTCGGAAGCGTCTGCAAGGTGCCGGCGGCGTCGTATTGCGGCAATCGCGGCGCATTGAGGGCCGCCTCAAGTTCAGCGTCGAGAGGCGCATGCGTGGAGGGAGCGACTGCATCCGCAGTCTTGGTGCCGGAAATCGGCGCGGACATATCGGGCGACGATGTACTCTGCCCCGGTTCGTTCGGCGCAGTTTCGCTTGTCATCG
>JAPLPA010000267.1:0-3846 GCA_026400415.1 Afipia sp.
CGCAGGTTCGCTTGGAATCACGCCTGCTGTCTTTCTCAATGGAGAATTGAAAATGACTGTCGTGGGCATCGAGAAGATTGTGCCGCTACTGGGTATCGACAAACTGCTTGGAGAAGGCGTCTCGCAATCGGCGGTCGATCGCGTCGCGCCCGGCGTGAAAGCCGACGACGTGAACAAGGTAATCGGCGCTCTCGACCGGATCATTCCGGGCCTCGGCAATGTCGCCCGCAAAAATGCCAATGCGGGCGTCGTTGCGGGAATCAGCCTGTTGGGCCAGCCGTCCACGCTGGAAGGGCGCAAGGCGTTGGCGCTTCCGCTTCGATTTGTCGAAGGCGTGGTGTATCTCGGCCCGCTCAAAGTCGGACAGACGCCGCCGTTGTTCTGAATTATTCGTCTTATTACTTTTCTTGCGGCTTGGGCAGGCTGGCATGAACACGACCGAAGTCGGGCGCTGCTGAATCCTGTCCGAGCTGAATGATGCCCCGGCGGATCGCGCGGGTGCGCGTAAAATGTTCGAACAATGCGTCGCCGTCGCCGCGCCGGATGGCGCGCGTCAGCTTTGAGAGATCTTCATTGAAGGTGCCGAGCATCTCCAGTACCGCATCCTTGTTGGCAAGAAAAACGTCCCGCCACATGGTCGGATCGGATGCGGCGATACGCGTAAAGTCACGGAAACCGCTCGCTGAGAATTGCATCACTTCCGAACTCGTCACCTGCTCCAGCTCATCAGCCGTGCCGACGATGGTGTAGGCGATCAGGTGAGGCAGATGGCTGGTGATCGCGAGCACGAGGTCGTGGTGATCGGGCGTCATGACTTCGACCTTGGCACCAATTGCCGCCCAGAATGCCTGCAGCTTCTCAACTGCTGCCGCATCGCTTCCTTCCGGCGGTGTCAGGATGCACCAGCGGTTGACGAACAGTTCCGCGAAGCCGGAGTCCGGTCCGGAATGTTCGGTGCCGGCCACAGGATGAGCCGGTACGAAATGAACGCCCTTCGGCAAATGGGGCTCCATTTCGCGCACCACCGCGCCTTTCACCGAACCGACGTCGGAAATAATTGCGCCCGGTTTTAGATGCGGCGCGATTTCCTCTGCGACTCGTCCGCAGTCGCCGACCGGAATGCACAGGATCACGAGGTCTGCGTCTTTTACCGCCTCGGCGTTGGTCTCGACCACGCGATCGACGACGGCTAGTTCGCGGACGCGCTGACGCGACTTCTCAGAACGCGCCGTGGCGACGATCTCTTTTGCCAATCCTTGAGCGCGAGCCGCCCGCGCAATCGACCCGCCGATCAGGCCGAATCCGATCAGCGCCACGCGCGCGAACATTGGCTCGGCGCTCACGTCTTGCCCATGAATTCGGTGAGAGCGGCAACGACCAGCCGATTCGCTTCTTCAGTGCCGACCGTCATGCGCAGCGCGTGCGGAAGTCTGTAATTCTTGAGCGCGCGCAGGATCAGGCCGCGCTTGGTCAGGAACGCGTCCGCATCGTCAGCGGTCTTGCCCTTGTCGAGCGGAAAATGGATCAGAATGAAGTTGGCGGCACTCGCCGTCACAGTGAGGCCGAGCTTGCCGACTTCTTCCGTGAGCCAGCTGCGCCATTTTTCAGTGTGGGCACGCGACATGTCCTGATGCGCGGTATCTTCAAGCGCCGCAACAGCCGCAAGCATCGCGGGCGTCGAGACGTTGAATGGCCCACGGATGCGATTGATGGCGTCCACGATATTCGCTGGTCCATACATCCAGCCGATGCGTAACGACGCAAGTCCGAAGATTTTCGAAAATGTCCGCGTCATCACCGTGTTGTCGGTGGTGGCAACCATCTCGATTCCCGACTCGTAGTCGTTTTTCGAGACATAGTCGGAATAGGCTGCGTCCAGCACGAGTAGAACGTGCGGCGGCAGTTCCGAACGCAGGCGTTTCACTGCGTCGAATGGAATATACGTGCCCGTCGGATTGTTCGGGTTCGCAAGCCACACCAATTTGGTGCGCGGTGTGACCGCTTTCAGGATCGCGTCGACATCGGCGGTAAAGTTTTTCTCCGGCGCGATGACGTTGATCGCGCCGTTCGCCATGGTGGCGATCGGATAGACGAGAAAGCCGTGCGTGGTATGGATAGCCTCATCGCCGACGCCCAGATAAGTGTGCGCGAGAAAATTCAGAATCTCGTCCGATCCCGCTCCGCAAATGATGCGATCCGGGTCAAGACCGAATGTGCGGCCGATGGCTTCACGCAGAACGCGCGATGTACCTTCCGGGTAATCTTCGAGGCTGTCGGCGGCGGCCTTGTAGGCTTCAATCGCCTTCGGCGATGGCCCGAGCGGTGTCTCGTTTGCCGATAATTTAAACACGCGGCCGCTCACGCCCGCGCCGCTCTTGCCGGGCGTGTAGGGCGCAATATCGAGAATGCCGGGCTTCGGCACGGGACGAGACATCTTGGCAACTCCAGAAAGAAATTTAGACTTTTTTCGAGTCGTTCGGCGTCACCGTATAGCGCGTTGCATGGCTGCCGACGAGTGCGGAAGACCGAACCGACGCGCCGGCTGACACCAATGCGGCGGTGATTTTCTCAAGCCCGGTCGTGCCCGGCACTGAAGCCAGCAAGGCCGCGCCATCGGATGCGGTGTCGGGTACGGCGATGATCTCCGACAATGGCGACAATGCACGCGCCACATCGGCGCTCCATCCCGAAACACGCACGCTCCACATTTCGACTTCCGTGACCATTGCGTCGGCCGCGACGCGCGAAACGACGAACACCGGAATTGCAGCTGGATGATCCGCACGCTCGACGAAAGGAAGCCGCGCGATGATCTTCGGTGCGCCCGCAGGCTCAAGCGCGGTCCACCACGGGGTGCGGCTGCTCAATGCCGATACCAGCGCAAGATCACCTTTGGACTTCGCAACAGCATCGACCGCCGCCGATGCGCTGAAATGGGCGAGGAACGGAACGGTGAAGCCGAAATGAAAGCGCGCCGAATCCCGCATCGCCGATTCGCCGGTCGACAAATCAGCGTGAACTGAGAACGGCGCTTGCACGTAGGTAAATGTCGAAATGATAACGCGCCAGATGCTCTCGACCGTGTCGAGCGGCAGCATGCCGCGATGACGCTGCACGAGGCGGCGCATCATCTCGGCTTCGCGTGCAGGCCGGAATGCGGAGCCGACTTCTTGAGTTTTTTTGACAGAAATCAGCCGACTGATAATGTCGCTTCGCTTCATCAAAAGGTTATGCACCTGCTCATCGATGTCATCGATTTCGCGGCGCAGATCCTGGAGCGAGGGCGGAGGCGTTTTCGTCATCACGTCGCAACTTGATACCGGCAGCCTTGAGGCTGCGTATGGTTAATTTGAAAAGGGGCTGAACTGGCCGCATTGATAAGAGCCAAGCCCACTGAAAGCAAAGAAAACGTTGGCTGTTTTGGTATTCGTCAAAAGCACAATCCTCAGTCGGCGGGTTGCTTGCCTTGACGAAAATCCCACACGGGATTAGTGTTTTAGCACTTCCATGGTCATTTGAGCCGGCCGGCTTGCAGCCACGTTAAACAACTCGCTAAACAGGCCGGGGACACAAGTGATCCCGGCCGAACCTATCGTTCAGGCCGGTTTTTTTATGGCCTGAGTTCCGGTGCCGGTCCTGAAAGATCGGTGGAGGCCCAGATCGCGATGCCAACGACGCAACCTGAAAGCCGCAAGGCGCAGATCGGTGAACGCACACACGAGGCGGATCATCCGACCTCGCTGCTTGCCGTGTTCGGCTCGGACAAACCTCTGCATCTTGATTGCGGCATCGACCTCACGCCGTTTCAGATCGCCTATCAGACTTACGGCGCACTCAACGCCGATC
>JAPLPA010000267.1:3854-8208 GCA_026400415.1 Afipia sp.
CGCGCTGACCGGCGACCAACACGTCGCCAACGTTCACCCCGTCACGGGCAAGCCCGGCTGGTGGGATACTTTGGTCGGTCCCGGTAATCCGGTCGACACCGAAAGATATTTCGTTATTTGCGCCAATGTGGTTGGCGGCTGCATGGGCAGCACCGGGCCGTCCTCGACGAATCCTGCGACCGGCAAATTATGGGGGCTGGATTTTCCGATCATCACCATTCCGGACATGGTGCGTGCGCAGGCGATGCTGCTCGATCATCTCGGCATCGACAAATTATTCGCGGTGGTCGGCGGCTCGATGGGTGGCATGCAGGCGCTGCAATGGGCGGCGGCCTATCCGCAACGCGTGTTTTCCGCGCTGGCGGTCGCATGCAGCACGCGGCACTCCGCGCAGAACATCGCGTTTCATGAACTGGGCCGTCAGGCTGTGATGGCGGATCCCGATTGGCGCGGCGGGCGATACTTCGAAGAGGGCACGCGTCCCCAGCGCGGGCTCGGCGTCGCGCGCATGGCTGCGCATATCACATATCTGTCGGACGCAGCGCTGCACCGGAAGTTCGGGCGGCGATTGCAGGATCGTGAGTTGCCGACATTCTCCTTCGATGCGGATTTTGAGGTCGAAAGCTATTTGCGGCACCAAGGGTCTTCATTTGTCGATCGCTTCGATGCCAACAGCTATCTTTATCTCACGCGTGCAATGGACTATTTCGATGTCGCCGCCGACCACAAAGGTGTGCTGGCCGAAGCCTATCGCGGCACGCGCACGCGCTTCTGCGTCGTCTCCTTCACCAGCGACTGGCTGTTTCCGACATCCGAATCGCGCGCCGTCGTGCACGCGCTCAATGCCAGCGGCGCGCGCGTATCGTTCGCCGAGATTGAGACCGACAGAGGCCACGATGCGTTTCTGCTCGATGTGCCGGAATTTATCGACATTGCGCGCGCGTTTCTCGAATCGGCGGCGTCCGCGCACGGCCTGACAGCGAGCCGGTAACATGACGATACAGGATCAGGCATTCAGGCTCACCGCGGTTCTTCCCTTCAACGACAGCGGCTATCGCAGCGATCATCTTCTCGTTGCCGACATGGTCGAGCCCGGATCGAAAGTTCTCGACGTCGGTTGCGGCGAGGGTGAGTTGCTACGCCTGCTGGAAACACGCGGCGTCGATGGCCGCGGCATTGAGCTGTCGCGCGAGGGCGTGAACCATTGCGTCGGCAAGGGTCTCGCCGTTGTGCAAGGCGACGCGGACGCAGACTTGGTCAATTATCCCGACGACGCGTTCGACTATGTGATCCTGTCGCAGACCTTGCAGGCAACGCGACAGCCACGCGTCGTACTCGAGAATCTTTTGCGCATCGGGCAACGTGCTATCGTTTCGTTTCCGAATTTCGGTCACTGGAAGATGCGCCTGCAGCTTCTCCTGAAGGGCCAGATGCCGCGTACCGACAATCTTCCGGCGACATGGTACGACACGCCGAACATTCATTTCTGCACCATCAAGGATTTCGTTCAGCTCTGCGACGAGATCAACGTCAAGATGGAGCGCGCCGTCGCGCTCGACCTGTACGGGCGTCCACTCCGGCTCAACGCGCCATGGTGGTTCTGGAATATGTTCGGTGAGCAGGGCGTGTTTCTGCTCAGTCGCCGCGACTAAATCTCACATAAATCGCAGGTAATACTCGCGGCAACAATGCGGCATCGATGAGTCGCAGGTGCCTCGAAATGATCTTGCTATGACCGCGAAATGAGTCGTTGAGCGCCTCATCGAGTCTTGCTCTCGCCACATCCAAATTCGTTTTACGCCCATGAATTGCGTTCCTGAGTCGGAACGTCGGGGAACGGGGGTTCAACGAGGACTAATGGATGATTCGAACTACTTCACTTCGCATGCCGATTTGCGCCGCTGCTTTGACGCTCAGCGCTCTCGCAATTGCCGTTTCGGCCAACCCTGCATCGGCGCGACCACAACATGGCGCATCACGGCATCATGCAGCTCATCACTCACATTACGGAATGCGTGTTCGTCATGCGCGTCGTGGACGCGTCGCTATGCCGTCTGACAATACGGTATCCCAGAACACGCAGAGTTTCGGCTCATCTAACGTGGTCGATGAAGCCCGGCGTTACATCGGCGGCAATCCGACCGGCCGTGGACGCCTGTGGTGCGCGCGCTTCATGAATATGGTGCTCGAGCGTTCCGGTCATCATGGCACGGGCTCGGACATGGCGCGTTCGTTCGCTGGCTACGGTCAGCATGTGTCAGGTCCGCAGGTCGGCGCGATCGCGGTCATGTCGCGCGGCCGTCGCGGCGGGCATGTCGGAATTGTCAGCGGCATCGATGCCAGCGGTAATCCAATCGTGATCTCCGGCAATAACGGGAATCGCGTTCGGGAAGCTGCGATCTCGCGCGGGCGAATTTACGCTTACGTCATGCCGTCTAGTTAAAGATCCGGAGCTGAGAGGATCAGAGCCGAAGCTCTGGGCTAACGATTTCGATTTTGTCCCCGGCGGAGATGGTGCCGCCGGAGACAACTTCGGCATAGACCCCGCAATCGTCGTGCCCGAAATGCCGAACCATCGTTTTCAGTAAATTCATATCGCGCTCCGCAGTTACCGGATCGACGTTGATCGCCGCGCAGCGCACGATGCTTTTCTTCACTTTGAGTTTCACATCGCCAATCGCAAGCGTCTCGCCGAGAAGCGAGAACTCGTGCCATCCCGGCCAGCCATCGACGTAAAGATTCCCGCGAAAGCGCAGAGGATCAATCGGTTGTCCAGCGGCTTGTTCAATCGCAGCCACGCTGTCGAGATTGATGATGGAGACCACCTTCGCCGACACGTCGGAAAAACTATGGCCAGGTGCAGTGAGAATTTTCGGTGCGCCTTTGAGGTCGCTTGCAAATTCTTGCCTGAAATAGTCCTCGACGGCAGCGCGGCCGTCCGCGGTTTCCAGATCGCCGCTCGCGACTTCGCGGCTGTTGTGGCGAACCGTGAAGACGTTGGTCGTGTCATCAAAATGCGTCTGCAGGCCCGCTAGGCGTTCATTGCGCATCAGCATCAGAAAATAAGCCTTCGGCAGATATTTCGGATTGTCGGGGTCGAATTTGCTCGGCCCGTTCTCAATGGCGTAGCGACGGTCGGACGGAAGCGTTTGGCCCGGGGTCAGCGTGACGCTGGGCAATTGCTCGGGCGAAAGACCCTTCACGGGATAACGGTAAATACTGGCAATCTTGGCGCTGGAGTCGTTCGGCATTTTCGCTTTCTAGGAGCTTTCAGCCGCGGTCGCCAGCGGGGCGAATTTTAAGGCCTGCCTCTTTCGCAGGCGAATTCGGGTTCCCACATTGGCATCAAGCCGACGAAATGCCGGTGACTCCCGTATCCGGATTGATGAAGGTCAATGCCGGGCGGACCCCATTGAAGATGCTGTTTACGTGCCTTCGGGGCGTAATGGCAGGCTGAGGGACATCACGAATGAATATCGAAAAATACACTGACCGCGTGAAGGGCTTTATCCAATCCGCGCAATCGCTGGCTATGCGCGAAGGCCACCAGCAATTCACGCCATTGCACGTGCTTAAAGTGCTGCTCGACGATAGCGAAGGATTGGCTGGCGGTTTGATCGACCGCTCCGGAGGGAATTCGCGCGCCATTCTCAAGGCGACCGAAGACGCGCTCAACAAAATGCCGAAGGTTTCGGGCGGAGGCGGACAGATTTATCTCGCGCCCGCAACCGCGCGTGCGTTCGACGCCGCCGAACAGGCCGCCGACAAGGCGGGAGACAGTTTCGTCACCGTCGAACGGCTGTTGCTGGCGCTCGCTCTCGACAAGGACAGCGACGCAGGAAAATTATTGGCGAACGGCGGCGTGACGCCGCAAAATCTCAACACCGCAATTAACGCGCTGCGCAAGGGCCGCACCGCCGACTCAGCGTCGGCGGAGAATGCCTACGATGCGCTGAAAAAATACTCCCGCGATCTCACACAAGCTGCGCGCGACGGCAAGCTCGATCCGGTCATTGGCCGTGACGAGGAAATCCGCCGCACAATTCAAGTTCTGTCTCGGCGCACAAAAAACAACCCTGTGCTGATCGGCGAACCCGGTGTCGGCAAGACCGCCATCGTCGAGGGCCTCGCGCTGCGCATCGTCAATGGCGCCGTGCCGGAAAGCCTGCAGGACAAGATGCTGCTGTCGCTGGATCTCGGCGCGCTGATCGCAGGCGCGAAATATCGCGGCGAGTTCGAGGAACGTCTGAAAGCGGTCCTGAATGAAGTCACCGGTTCGGACGGCCAGATCATCCTGTTCATTGACGAAATGCACACGCTCGTTGGCGTGGGCAAGGCCGACGGCGCAATGGAT
>JAPLPA010000267.1:8215-10206 GCA_026400415.1 Afipia sp.
ATGCATCCAATCTGCTCAAGCCTGCATTGGCGCGCGGCAAATTACATTGCGTCGGCGCGACCACGCTTGATGAGTATCGCAAGCATATCGAGAAAGACGCAGCCCTCGCGCGGCGCTTCCAGCCCGTGTTCGTGGACGAACCGTCGGTCGAAGATACCGTCTCGATCCTGCGCGGGTTGAAAGAGAAATATGAGTTACATCATGGCGTCCGTATCACGGACTCCGCGATTGTGGCGGCCGCAACACTGTCACATCGCTACATCACCGACCGTTTTCTTCCCGATAAAGCCATCGATCTGATCGACGAAGCAGGTGCGCGGCTGAAAATGGCGATCGATTCCAAGCCGGAAGAACTCGACAACATCGACCGCGAAATCGTGCGGCGCAAGATCGAGCAGGAGGCGCTGAAAAAGGAAACCGATTCCGCATCGAAGGATCGGCTGAAGCGGCTGGAGAAAGAACTGGCCGAGCTTGAGGAAAAAGGCAATGCGTTGACCGCCAGCTGGCAGGCTGAGCGAAACAAATTGTCCGACGCTCAAAAGATCAAGAGCGAGCTTGAACAGGCGCGCCAGGAATTGGCCGATGCGCAGCGTCGCGGCGAATATCAGCGCGCGGGCGAGCTGGCCTATGGTCGTGTGCCTGAGCTTGAGAAGAAGCTGAAGACAATCGAGGAGAGCGAACGTGCAGGCGGTGCCGTGCTTGAAGAAGCCGTCACCGCAAGTCACGTCGCACAAGTCGTGTCGCGCTGGACCGGTATTCCCGTTGACAGGATGCTGGAAGGCGAACGCGAGAAGCTGCTCAAGATGGAAGATCAACTCTCCAAGCGCGTGATCGGACAGGCTGAGGCTGTGAAGGCTGTTTCAACAGCGGTGCGACGCGCGCGTGCGGGACTTCAAGACCCAAATCGGCCGATCGGCTCGTTTATGTTCCTGGGCCCCACAGGCGTCGGCAAAACCGAACTCACCAAGGCGCTCGCCGAATATCTGTTCGACGACGAGACGGCATTGGTGCGCATGGACATGTCCGAATACATGGAGAAACATTCCGTCGCGCGTCTGATCGGCGCGCCGCCGGGCTATGTCGGCTACGACGAAGGCGGCTCACTGACGGAAGCCGTGCGGCGCAGGCCCTATCAGGTCGTACTGTTCGACGAAATCGAAAAAGCGCATCCGGATGTGTTCAACGTGTTGCTGCAGGTGCTTGATGATGGGCGCTTGACGGACGGGCAGGGCCGCACGGTCGACTTCCGCAACACGCTCATCATCATGACGTCGAATCTCGGCTCCGAATATCTCGTTGGTCAGGCCGATGGCGAGGACACGAGTGCGGTGCGCGATCAGGTCATGGCGGTCGTGCGCTCAAGCTTCCGTCCTGAGTTTCTCAATCGCGTGGACGAAATCATTCTGTTCCATCGCCTGCAAAAGAATGAGATGACGCGCATCGTGGATATTCAGATGCAGCGGCTCGCAAAGTTGCTGGAGGATCGCAAGATCAATCTGGTGCTTGAGCCCGATGCGCGCGAATGGCTCGCGGAAAAAGGCTGGGATCCAGCCTATGGGGCGCGTCCGCTGAAGCGCACCATTCAGCGCGCGGTTCAGGACCCGCTGGCCGAGATGATTCTCGCGGGCAAGATTCGCGATGGCGAGAAGGTCACGGTTGCGGCCGGAAAGGACGGCCTGATCTTCAACGGTACTGCGGTTGAAGTCGGCACGCAGGAGCGCGCGCCGAAAAAGGCCAAGCTGCATTAACAAGCTGCATTAAGTGGTGAAAATGATCTGATGCGCCCGCTTCAATCGAGGCGGCGCGTCAGCGCTCTCCGACCTCGGCGGTCTTCTGGCTCTTGGAGGCTTGCGCGGGTGGCCGTCCCCCCGGACGATTGGCCATGATGCCATCGAGGCGGTCGCGCTCGGTCTCGAAGCCCGCCATCATCGGACCTTCAAGCGAACGTCCGCGAGGCAGCTTGATGCGCATCGGATCGACGAAGCGGCCGT
>JAPLPA010000268.1:0-10279 GCA_026400415.1 Afipia sp.
CAACATAGCGACAAACAAAAAGGCCGGATCGAAATCCGGCCTTTTTTCTTTCGTTGTAAAATCTTTTACGCCGCCAATTTCTTCGGCGCAAAACGCTCATAGAACGTTTCATTCTTCGCCGCCATGTCGATCAGCAACTTCGGCGGCGTGAAACGTGAGCCGTATTTTTTCTCGAGCTTCTGACACAGTTCAACGAACTTCTTCGTGCCCATGAAGTCGATGTAGGACAACGTGCCGCCGGTGAACGGCGCAAAGCCGAACCCGAGGATCGACCCCACATCGGCTTCGCGCGGATCGGTAATCACATGATCCTCAACGGTGCGCGCGGCTTCGACCGCCTGCACGACCAGGAAGCGCTGTTTCAATTCTTCGATGTCCAGCGTATCCGGATCGAGATGCTTCGGCTGCAGCGTCGTCAGTTCCGGCCAGAGCTTCTTCTGGCCTTTGCCCTTCTCGGGATAATCGTAGAAGCCCTTGCCATTCTTGCGACCGAGGCGGCCGCGTTTCTCCACCATTTCGACCAGCAAGTTTTTCTGATCCTGCGCAATCGCATTGGCGCCAAGATCGGCCTCGGTCGCCTTCAGGATTTTCAACGCAAGATCGATTGCGATTTCATCGTTGAGCGACAACGGGCCGACCGGCATGCCGGCCATCTTGCCGACATTCTCGATCATTGCCGGCGGCACGCCTTCGAGCAGCATCTCGTAGCCCTCGGCGATGTAACGAAGCACGCAGCGGTTGGCGAAGAAGCCGCGCGAGTCATTCACCACGATGGGCGTCTTCTTGATCTGGCGCACGTAATCCAGCGCGGTTGCGAGTGCAACTTCACCGGTATTTTTCCCGACGATGATTTCCACCAGCATCATCTTTTCGACCGGCGAGAAGAAATGAATGCCGATGAACTTCGACTGATCTTTCCATTCTTCCGCCAGCGAATTGATCGGCAGCGTCGAGGTATTGGTGGCGAAGATCGCGCCGTCGCGCAGTAACGGCTGCGCCTTGGCGTAAGTCTCCGCCTTCACTTTGCGGTCCTCGAACACCGCCTCGATGACGAGATCGCAGTCCTTGATGGCGTTGTAGTCGGGCGTCGCGGAAATGCGCGCGAGAATAGCATCGCCATCAGCCTGCTTCATGCGGCCCTTGGCAACTGCCGCATCGACGGCTGTCTTGGCGTGGCCTTTGCCGGTGTCGGCGCTCGCCTGATCGCGGTCGATCAGCACGACTTCGATGCCGGCCTGCGCGGATACGAAGCCAACACTCGCACCCATGAAGCCCGCACCAATCACCGCAAGTTTCTTCACCTTGGTCGGGGGCACGTTCTGTGGACGCCGCGCACCCTTGTTGAGTTCGCCCATCGACACGAACAGGCTGCGGATCATCGCGGCCGCTTCCTTCGAGCGCAGAATTTTCGAGAAGTAACGCGACTCCACGCGAACTGCTGCGTCCATCGGCAACTGCAGGCCTTCATATACGCACTGCATGATGGCGCGCGCCGCCGGATAATTGTCGTAAGTCTCGCGGCGATAGATCGCGTTCGCGGGCGGGAAGATCATAGTGCCGCCCTTGGAATAAACGGCGCCGCTTGGAATCTTGAAGCCCTTCTCATCCCACGGTGCGACAGCTTTGCCACCTGCCTTGATCCAGTCCTTCGCGGTCTTGATGAGATCGGCGGCGGGCACAACTGCGCCGAGAATACCGGATGCCTTCGCCTTGTTCACATCGACAGCGTCGCCCTTAAGCAGCATCTGCAACGCATCCTGCGTCTGCATCATGCGCGGCAGGCGCTGCGTGCCGCCACCGCCTGGAAACAAGCCGACTTTTATTTCCGGAAGACCAAGCCGCGTCTTGGGGTTGTCGGATGCGACGCGATACTGACACGCGAGCGTAAGTTCAAAACCACCCCCAAGCGCGAGGCCGTTAATCGCCGCAACCCATGGCTTGCCGCCGGTTTCGATATTCCGGAATGTCTGCGACAGCACACGCACATTGTCGAACACGAATTTGTTCGCGGCTTCCTCGCCTTTCGACTTCAGCATTTCGACGTATGTTTGATTCATGCCCGTCAGCATGGTGAGGTCCGCGCCTGCGCAGAACGCTTCCTTGGCCGACGTAATCACGACGCCCTTGACGGTCGCATCGTCCGTCATCTGCTTGACGATGGCTGCAAGCTCGGTGCCGGAGGTTTCGTCCACCACGTTCATGGACTTGCCGGGAATATCCCATGTCACAAGCGCGATGCCGTCGGCGTCGGTTTCGATCTTGAAATTTTTGTAAGCCATGATGCCGCTCCTCAAACCCGCTCGATGATCGTTGCCGTGCCCATGCCGCCGCCGATGCACAGCGTGACCAGAGCGGTGGATTTGTTGGTGCGTTCGAGTTCATCGAGCACGGTGCCGAGGATCATCGCGCCGGTTGCACCGAGCGGATGACCCATCGCAATCGCGCCGCCATTCACGTTGATCTTGGCGTTGTCGATGTTGAATGCCTGAATGTAGCGCAGCACAACAGACGCGAAGGCTTCGTTGAGTTCGAACAGATCGATGTCCGACAGCTTCATGCCGGAGCGTTCGAGCAACTTCTTCGTCACATCGACCGGTCCAGTGAGCATCATAGCGGGCTCGGAGCCGATATTTGCAAACGCGCGGATTTTCGCGCGCGGCTTCAGATCGCGCTTCTTGCCGCCTTCCGCGCTGCCGATCAGCACGGCTGCAACTGGCCGAGCGACTGCATCGTCGTGCCGGGACGCATGTGCTCGTCCTTATCGAGAATGGTGATGCCGTTGATGTCTTTCACCGGGATCACCGAATTCTTAAAACGGCCTTCCTTCCAGGCTGTGGCTGCGCGCTCCTGGCTTTGAACGGCGTAGGCATCGACGTCGTCGCGCGAGAAGCCGTATTTGGTCGCGATCAAATCCGCCGACACGCCTTGCGGCATGAAGTAGGTCGGCACCGCGATAGACGGGTCCATCGGCCATGCCGCGCCCGACGACAGAATGCCAACGCGGCTCATCGATTCCGCGCCGCCGCCGATGGTCATTTCGTGCTGGCCGGACATCACCTGCGCGGCTGCGAAATTCACCGCATCGAGACCCGATGCGCAGAAGCGATTGATCTGCACACCCGGCACAGCGGTACCGTAACCTGCGTTGATCGCAGCGAAACGCGCGATATCGCCACCCGCCTCACCGACCGGATCGACCACGCCCATCACCACGTCGTCGATCGAATCGGCTTTAAGATCGTTGCGATCCTTCAGCGCCTTCAAGGGCGCGGTCGCAAGCGCAAGGGCTGTCACTTCATGCAGCGAACCGTCTGACTTGCCTTTGCCGCGCGGCGTACGAACATGGTCGTAGATAAATGCTTCAGGCATACTGCCCTCCATCGAATGTCGAATGATCGTGTTTAGATGTCGCGCCGGAGTCCGGAGCGAGAAAACTCAGAAAGCTTCCGCCGGCAATTCCATCATCGACGCAGCGCCGGTCTGGATGCGCGACAGGCGCAGCGAGGTTTCCGGCAACATCCGCTCCATGAAGAACTTGCCTGTCACGAGCTTGGACTTCAAATAAGGCTGCTCACCTGAACTTGCCAGCTTATCCTGCGCGACCTTGGCCATCTTCGCCCACATGTAACCGAGCGTGACCAGACCGAAGAGATGCATGTAATCGGTGGATGCAGCACCGGCATTGTCCGGATTTTTCATGCCATTCTGCATCAGCCACATCGTCGCCTTCTGCAAATCCTGAACTGCGGTGTTCAGCGGTGCGAGGTAAGGCTTCATTGCTTCATCCGACGCATGGTCCTTTGCAAACGCCGTGACCTCGTTGAAGAACGTCGTGATCGCACGTCCGCCATCGCGGCCCAATTTCCGGCCAACCAAGTCAAGCGCCTGAATGCCGTTGGCACCCTCATAGATCATTGCGATGCGGGCATCGCGCACGAACTGCTCGACGCCGGTTTCCTGAATGTAACCGTGACCGCCGTAAACCTGCTGGGCCGCAACCGCATTAGCAAATCCAACATCGGTCAGCATGCCTTTGACGATGGGGGTCAGAAGCCCCATGTGATCGTCGGCTTCCTGACGTTCTTTCGGATCGCTGGAGCGATGCGCGAGATCGCTTTTCAGCGACGTCCACACCACAAGTGCGCGCGCGGCTTCGTTGAACGCGCGGATCGTCATCAGCGTGCGGCGAATATCCGGATGAACAATAATCGGATCTGCCGGCTTGTCAGGTGACTTCGCGCCCGTGAGCGAACGGCCCTGCAAACGATCCTTCGCGTAGGCAGCGGCGTTTTGATACGCGATTTCCGATTGCGCGAGACCCTGAACGCCGACGCCAAGCCGCGCTTCGTTCATCATGACGAACATGGCCTGCATGCCTTTGTTCTCTTCACCGACGAGTGTGCCGACCGCGTTGTCGAAGTTGATGACACAGGTCGAGTTCGCGTGAATGCCCATCTTGTGTTCGATCGAGCCGCACGACACGCCATTCTGCGCGCCAATCGAACCGTCGGCTTTCACCGTCATCTTCGGCACGACAAAGAGAGATACGCCCTTGATACCCGCAGGCGCACCTTCGATGCGGGCCAGCACAAGATGCACGATGTTCTCGGTCAGATCCTGCTCACCGCCGGAAATGAAAATCTTGGTACCGGTGATCTTGTAAGTGCCGTCGGCCTGCTTCACAGCCTTGGTGCGCATCAGACCCAGATCCGTGCCGCATTGCGGTTCGGTGAGATTCATGACGCCGGCCCATTTGCCGGCCAGCATGTTGGGAATAAATTTCTGCTTTTGCTCGTCGTTGCCGTGAACGAGCAATGCCGCCATCGCGCCCTGCGTCAGCCCCGGATACATCGAGAACGCCATATTCGACGACATCATGAATTCGTTGACTGGCTGCGCCAGTACCACCGGCAATCCCTGCCCGCCATATTGCGTAGGACCGACAAGACCGAGCCAGCCGCCGTCGCCAAGTTGCTTGAATGCGTCCTTGAAGCCCTTCGGCGTGGTGACGCGGCCATCGTTGTGACGCGTGCAGCCTTCGATGTCGCCGGAGGCGTTGAGAGGGTGAAGCACCTCTTCGCTGAACTTTGCGGCTTCATCCAGAATTGCTTCGCGCACATCGGCGGATGCGTCAGCGAACCCAGGAAGATTGTTGTACTTGTCGATCTGAAACACGTCGTTGAGAAGGAAGCTCACATCTTCCACAGGGGCTTTATAAATCGTCATGCGATTCTTTCAGTTCGGTGCGAATGCGTTACGGGCGAATTTTTCACTTAACCAAGGGGTGAAGTTGAGTGATGAGCTGCATGGTTATGTCACGTCGATATGACGAGATGTAAGTCTGCCGATGCGAGACATATGATCGCTCCGCTATTTTACACTTGGGAAGGCGGCGTGACCGCCCCGAACGCGATCAAACCCAATGCAAGCGCCATGAGCATCCAACCCGGAGAGCGGCCGCGCGTTGCCCAAAAATTGCCTACCGCGCCGAATAAGTAAGTCGCGCCGACCATGACACTGATCGACAGGCGGGCCTGCGCATCGAGCCAGGGCGCTGTCGCAAGGGCGATTCCGCCTGCAAACCAAACCAACGTGCTGAATTGCAAAAGAGGCGGCAAAAGTTTGCGGGCCGTGACAGAAAATCTGCCGTCGGCGACTGCAACGTCCGAAAATGGCTTGATGATCAAGCGTTGGAGAATCATGCCGTGCGCGATCGCGACGACCGCGCCGATCAATCCGGCTAGTTCAAGCGCTAGGTTGTGCCAAGGCATTCCGTACACCTCTGTATGGAACCTAGCGTCAGCCCCGCAGATGTGTCAATACACTTGTGTATGGTCGTATCTCAAAAATCCGCCCCTCCCAAAGACCGTTTGACGCGAGAGCAATGGATTGCGCATGGCTTGCGGACGCTGGCGCGTGAGGGTGATGGCGCCCTGAAAACCGGGATGCTGGCTGAAGGACTGCAAGTCTCGCGAGGCAGCTTTTATTGGCATTTCGAGAGTATCGCGGCCTTTCGTAGCCAACTGTTGGAAATGTGGCGCGCACGCGCGACGGACGATGTGATTCGCGAGATCGATTCGTCGATCGTCGGACCCGCGCGCCTGACGTATCTGATGAAGCTGGCTTTCGACGAGGATCGAAGTCTGGATCGCGGTTTTCGAGCGTGGGCAGCAAATGACCCAGAAGCCGCTGCCGTCGTGGCGGATGTCGATGCCCGACGTGTCACCTACATCGCAAAACTCCTCCGCGAGTCCGGCGTCGATGGCAAAAAATCGATGCCGCGCGCCGAATTCATCTACTGGGCCTATATCGGGCAATCATCTGTGATGAATGTCACACACGGGACAATTACCGAATCTGACCTGCAAGATCTCAGCGGTCTCTTTACTCGATAGGCCTCCATTAAAAGCGGCCAAGATTTCCAAAACGCCGAGCCAATCGTTAACTCCGTATTTACCGTAACAATTAAAAGTCGTGACTGGGAACGGCCGTCCTGCGTTCGAAATTCGCTAGTCTCTTCAATGGGGCGCGGGCCGGCTAAAGCGTCGAGGCAGGAGCCTGGCGCCGTGCACGGACCAAGGCATGACATCGCGCGTATCGTGGAGTGTTGACGGAATCGAGCCATCGGTCCGCGAAAGGGCTGAAACTGCCGCGCGTCGCGCCGGCATGTCGCTGGGCGACTGGCTGAATTCCACGATTGGCGTCCCTCAAGACGCCCACCAAGCACCGGACGTCGCGGACATTCACAAGCGCCTGGATGCGATTTCCCACCAAATGGAAAACATTTCACGCGGACCGGGCGGCACAAAAGCCGACCCCAACGTCGCGCGGCAATTGAATGACGCTATCTCGCGCCTCGACGCGCGGCTGTCGCAGATTTCGGAGCGCGTTCCGGCGCAGGCTCCTCAATACCAGACCGCCTACCGCCCCTCACCATCGATGGCTCCTCAGATGCAACAGATGGATTTTTCGATCGCGGAGATCGTCGCGCGTCAGGGCGAACTCGACGGCAACATTCCGCGCGCAATGCCGGGGCGCGCAGCGATGCAAATGCCCGCGCCGTCTTTCGTCGCTCCGGCCTACGCGCCACCGATGCAGCCACAGGTCGATTTCTCCGGCATGGAACGGCAACTGTCGCACATGACGAGTCAGATCGAGATGCTGCGGCGCCCTGATCCCGTGATGGAGCAGTCAATCGCTTCGTTTCGAAGTGAACTTGCAGATATCCGTCATGCCATCACCGAGGCGATGCCACGCCGCGCGATCGAGACGCTGGAAAGCGAAGTCCGCTCGCTCGGACGCCGCATCGACGAGACCCGTTCAAGCGGCGTCGATGGTGCAGCATTGTCGGGCGTCGAGCGCGCACTAACTGAAATTCGCGGAGAGCTTCGTTCGCTGACGCCAGCGGAAAAACTCACTGGCTTCAATGAGGCGATCAATAATCTCGGCGCGAAGATCGACACGATCGTTCGCACCAGTCCCGATCCCGGAATTATTCATCAGCTTGAGGATGCCATCGCAGCCCTCAAGATCATCGTTTCCAACGTCGCCTCCAACGACGCACTGCATCAGCTGGCCGATCACATCCAGATGCTGTCAGCCAAGGTGGATCAGGTCTCGCGATCCGGCGGTAGTGAAATGCTTTCCGCGCTCGAACAGCGCATTGCGACGCTCACTTCCGCGCTCGAAACGCGCGAGCGTCCGAGCAGCGACTCAAGCTATTTCGACAATGCCGTGCGGAGCATTTCCGACCGCCTCGATCACCTTCAGGTCGGCGGCGACAGCGCGTCGTCCTTCGGTCATGTCGAGCAACGCGTTCATCACCTGCTCGAGCGACTTGAAAACACCGATAATCGTGGCGGTAATCTGGCCCGCGTCGAGGAAAGTCTCTCCGATATCCTTCGCCATCTCGAACAGCAGCGCGTCAACGTGGCTTCGGGCAATGGACATTCAGTCGCTCCGATGGACGGCGGCGTTGTCGACACGATCAAGCGCGAACTGACCGACATGCGCTACAGCCAGTCGGAAACTGATCGGCACACGCAGGATTCCTTGGAAGTCGTCCACAGTACGCTCGGTCACGTCGTCGATCGCCTTGCGCAGATCGAAGGTGGTTTGCAGTCGGCTCCGGCACAGCGAAATTCACAGCCGCGCGCAGCGATGGATCAAGATCCGCCTCGCCGCGAAATGTTTGCGCAGGGATCCTCAGTCGCTGTGGCTCCGATGCCGCGCCCTGAATTGCCCAATCCCGCTGCAGCACAGGCTCCCGTTGCACGTCAGGCTGCTGGCGATACGCCACCCTCCCCCGGCCCATCGATGGCCGACATTGCGATTTCTGGACAGAACATCGCGGTGGCCGAGCCGTCTGCAACGCCACGCCCACCATCGGCGGCACGCAATCCAATCGATCCAAATCTTCCTCCCGACACGCCGCTTGAGCCGGGAACACGTCCGCAACAGTTGCGCGGCACATCGACTCCTTCGGAGCGCATCGCCGCCTCTGAAAGCGCGCTCAGCGAAATTCCCGCCGGTACACGCGAACCCGTGAGTTCGTCAAATTTCATCCAGGCGGCACGCCGCGCCGCTCAGGCTGCTGCGACTGCACCTGCCGCGCCCGCACCGGGCAAAAAGCCGAATCGCGTCACATCGCTGAACGACGCCGCACGATCCGCCGCAAAGGTCGCGGCGACGGGCGATTCCACAATGTCTTCAAAAATTCGCGCACTGCTTGTCGGCGTGAGCGTCGTCGTGATCGTACTCGGCACCGTGAAATTCGGAATGAACATTCTCAATGGCCGGGGCACCAGCGAGCCGTCGCCGACTTCGGAATCCAGCGAAGTGGCACCCTTGACGCTGCCGTCCGCGCGCGACGGCGAACCAAGGTCGGACAACGTCACGCCGTTTTCGCCATCGATGACTTCGCCGATGCCGATCGATCGTCAGTCGATGACCGGAACTTCAGCGCCCGCGTCCTCGATGGCGCCCGCCGCCATGCCAATACAATCACCACCGTCAACAAGCACACAGTCGCCCGATGTCACTGGCTCGATTTCAGCGCCCGCGCCGCGAGTGTCAGTCACTATTGCTCCGACAGCTTCTCATCGCGAGACTGCGATGCTGACGCCAGTCCCGGACAAACTCCCCGAAACCATCGGCGGTTTGGTGCTGCGCACAGCCGCGAACAAAGGCGATCCAGCTGCAGCGTATGAAATTGGAATTCGGTTCGCCGAAGGTAAAGGCGTGGCTGTCAATTACGAGGAAGCCGCCAAATGGTACGAGCGCGCCTCGCGAGGCGGTATCGTGCCGGCGATCTTCCGCCTCGGCAACCTTCATGAAAAAGGCCTTGGCACCAAGAAAGATGTCGATATTGCACGCCGCTACTACATGCAGGCTGCAGAACGCGGCAGCGCCAAGGCTATGCACAATCTCGCAGTCCTCGACGCCGACGGCGGCTCTACCGGACCGAACTACAAGGGTGCCGCGCAGTGGTTCCGCAAGGCCGCTGAGCGCGGCGTCGCCGATAGCCAGTTCAACCTCGCAATCCTCTACGCACGTGGCATCGGCGTCGAACAGAATCTCGCCGAATCCTTCAAGTGGTTCAGCCTTGCCGCCGCGCAGGGCGATGCCGAATCCGGGCGCAAGCGCGATGACATCGCCAAGCGTCTCGATCCGCAGTCACTCGCTGCAGCCAAACTGGCAATCCAGACTTTCACCCCCGAAACGCAGCCTGACGAAGCAATTTCTGCAGGTGCGCCGGCCGGCGGGTGGGACGCCGTTGCAGCACCAAAAACCCCGGCCAAGGCCGCGAAGACCAAGAGCGCGGCCCGTTAATCTGAATTATTCACCGGCTTCACACCGTCGCGGCGACGTGAAGACAAAATCCGGCTTAGGCCGGATTCTTTAACCCGCACCAGCGCAAATTCGGTTAAGGAGAGGCGCGGCGCATGACCCGCGTCGCGGCCTATTCAATTGCTGCGAGAGGTGTTTCTGCGTCTCGCGCCAACCCCAAGCGAACGCGCGTGCAACTCTTTCTTCCGATCGCCGATATTCCGGTCAATATTTTTCTCATCCTGGCGATGGGCGCGGCTGTTGGATTCGTGTCCGGCATGTTCGGTATCGGCGGCGGCTTTCTGATGACACCGCTTTTGATATTCATCGGAATATCGCCGGGCGTCGCGGTTGCCTCCGTCTCAAGTCACATCGCCGCGTCATCTTTTTCGGGCGCATTGTCATACTGGCGGCGGCGCGCCATCGATCCGGCTCTAGCGGCAGTTTTGCT
>JAPLPA010000268.1:10318-11554 GCA_026400415.1 Afipia sp.
AGTTTTGCTCGGCGGCGGAATTGTCGGCACCGTTTTCGGCGTATGGCTGTTTACGTTATTGCGCAAGGTCGGGCAGCTCGACCTCATGATTGCACTTTCCTATGTCGTTCTGCTGAGCGGCGTCGGCGGCCTGATGTTCTGGGAAGGCGCGCGGGCAATCGTGCGGGCTCGGCGCGGCGAAATTCCTCCGACCCGTCGCGCCCGTGCACAAGGCTGGATTCTCGGGCTGCCGATAAAAATGCGCTTCAAGCGCTCGAAAATTTATCTGTCGATCATTCCGATCGCCGGCGTCGGCCTCATCATCGGATTTCTCGGAGCAATCATGGGTATCGGTGGCGGCTTTCTGCTGGTTCCGATCATGATCTACGTGCTTCGTATCCCCACCGCGACAGTAATCGGCACATCGATGGTACTTACGCTGGTCACGATGATGGTCGCGACGGTTCTGCATGCCAGCACAAATCATCTCGTCGACGCCGTGCTCGCATTGGTGCTTATGGTCGGCGGCGTCATCGGCGCACAATTTGGCGCCCGCGCCGGTCAAAAAATCCGCAGCGAGCATTTGCGACTGTTACTAGGCCTTTTGATTTTATCAGTTGGAATTCGCTTTGCGATCCAACTGGTCGTCAGTCCCGACGAACTTTATTCGATCCGCGAAGTAGGGTCGGGCATATGACAAGATTCATGCGCAGCGCTTTTGTCGTCGTCGCCCTCATTACGGCAACAACTTGCATTGCACATGCCGAGAAATTAATCGTGTCGGTTTCCAATCACCGCGTCACCGTGACACCGAATTATTCGGGCGAAGAGCTGGTGCTGTTCGGATCCGTCGAACGCGATGCGAAGTCGCTACCGGACCATACCGACTACGACATCGTCGTGACGGTAAGCGGTCCGCGCGCCGACATGGTGACAAGGCGCAAGGAACGCAAGCTTGGCATCTGGGTCAACACGGATTCGCGCGAATTTATCCAGGTGCCGGCCTATCTCGGCATTTTCTCCAACAGACCTATCGACGCCATTGCGCCCACCGATGTGCAGCGCCGCCAACAACTTGGGCTCGACAACATTCTGCTTACACAAAAGATCGGCCACGATGTCGCAAATATCGTCGCCAGCGACCCATTCCGTTTTGCATTCACGCGACTGCGCAGCGAGAATGGACTTTATCGCGAGCAAAGCGGGGCAGTGACGTTTCTCACACCCACTTTGTTCCGAACCGGAATTCCGCTGCCT
>JAPLPA010000182.1 GCA_026400415.1 Afipia sp.
GCTGGGCTGGGAGCCGATCACCGAGAACGGCAACATCATCGGTCTTTACGATGTGACCGGCGGTGGCGCGATCTCGCTTGAACCCGGCGGTCAATTCGAACTTTCGGGCGCGCCTGTTGAAACTATTCATCAGACTGCAGCCGAACTGATGGCGCATCTGGCGCAGGTGCGCGAAATCGCAACGCCGCTCGGAATAGGATTTCTCGGTCTCGGCATGACGCCGTCTTGGTCGCGAAAGCAAATTCCGACGATGCCGAAGGGCCGCTACAAAATCATGACCGGCTACATGCCAAAAGTCGGCAAATACGGTCTCGATATGATGTATCGGACCTGCACGGTGCAGACCAATCTCGACTTCTCGTCCGAAGCCGACATGGTCAAGAAGCTCCGCGTGTCGGTGGCATTGCAGCCAGTGGCCACTGCGTTGTTCGCGAACTCGCCTTTCACGGAAGGCAAGCCCAACGGATTTCTATCATTCCGGTCTGAAATCTGGCGCGACACTGACAATGCACGCGCCGGAATGATTCCATGGGCGTTCGAGGACGGCATGGGCTTCGAGCGCTGGGTAGATTACGCTCTCGATGTGCCGATGTATTTCGTCAAACGCGGCGATACTTACATTGACGTCTCGGGATCGTCATTTCGCGACTTCTTCGACGGCAAAAACAAAAAAATGCGTGGCGAGCGGCCGACATTGTCCGATTGGGCCAACCATCTCTCAACGATTTTTCCCGAAGTGCGGCTGAAACGTTATCTCGAAATGCGTGGCTCGGACGGTGTGCCGTTGCGGCAGTTACCGTCGCACCCAGCGTTCTGGGCAGGGATTCTCTACGATGACGTCAGCCTCGACGCGGCGTGGGACATCGTGAAGCGCTGGACCGCGCAGGAACGTCAAGCGTTGCGCGACGACGTGCCGCGCCTCGGTTTCAAGGCAAGAATCGGCAACCGATATCTGTTCGAGATTGCCAAGGAATGCGTGGCGCTCGCGCATCGCGGCCTTGCGCGCCGTAGTCATATCGATCATCTCGGCCGCGACGAGACGCACTATCTCGAATCGCTCGATCGCATCATCGAAGCTGGACGCGCGCCTGCTGAAGTGATGCTCGAAAAATTCAACGGCGCATGGGGCGGTTCGGTCGATCCGGCCTATTCGGAATACGCGTTCTAACTCAACGGTTTGAAGTCACGAGCGGCGCTGCTAATCACGAGACGTTTATCTTCCGTTCATCTGCCATACATCAATGCGACAGTTGAATAGATCAGGCGCCAAAGGCTTGCGGCAGAGTTCATTCCGCTGAAAGTTGTCACTGCATGTTCCGACCTAGCATCGTCAGGGAACGATTCTGGACATCCTTCAGCATTGTAGTGATTGCGGTCGGCTTGCTTGTCGGGCAGGCGCGTCCACTTCATGCGCAAGCGAACTGGGATCGGCCGGGCGGAGATTACTCACGCTCGGTTCTGCAATCCGGCGATCCTGCGGTCTGTGCGCTGCAATGCGAGCGCGACAAAAAATGTCATGCCTGGAGTTTCAATTATCCGCTGGTGAACGAAGACGGCGCGGTGTGCTGGCTCAAAAACAGTGTGCCTGCTCGTGTTCAAAGCAATTGCTGCGTGTCGGGAGTTCGCGGCGCGGGCGTCGTGGAGCCACGCAACAGCGCCTATGAGGTCGAGATCGACCGGCAGGGCGGAGATCTACGCAACATCGAAGTCGGCACCGACTCGACTGGCGAGACCTGCAAGGCGGTGTGCGACGCGGACGAGAAGTGCCGCGCATGGACCTACGCGCGGCCGGGCTATATCGGAAAATCCGCGCGCTGTTTCCTGAAAGACAAGGTCACGCCGCCGCGCCGCAAGCCGGGATTTATTTCAGGTGTGGTGAGATAGGGCGCGTGTTCCGCAAAAGTGGACACCGGTTTTGCGACCAGAACACGCGCAATTAAAAACTAGCCCGTGCCGCCGACCGTAATCCGGTCCATCCGCAGCGTCGGCTGACCGACACCGACTGGCACGCCCTGACCGTTCTTGCCGCAGGTGCCGATACCGGCATCGAGTTCGAGATCATTGCCGACCATGGTGATGCGATGAAGGTCCGTCGGGCCGTTGCCGATCAGCATGGCGCCTTTCAGCGGCGCGCCGAGCTTGCCGTTTTCGATCTTGTACGCTTCGGTGCACTGGAAAACATATTTGCCCGATGTGATATCGACCTGGCCGCCGCCGAAATTCGCGGCGAAAATTCCATTCTTCACCGATGCGAGGATTTCCGCAGGGTCGCGATCGCC
>JAPLPA010000476.1:0-1787 GCA_026400415.1 Afipia sp.
ATCACGACTGTCGCAGATTTGAGATTGTCGTCGGTCTTCTCAAGAGAACGGCACACAACATAGTGGCGCAGCGCAAAGAATCGAAATCCCGGCAGCACGCTGATAAAGCGGTTGATGAGACGCCCGATGCCGAGCAACGACACTGGCATCAGCATTCTGCGTTCAGCCTTAACCGGATCGAAATTCGCCAGTTCGGCCAATGCGGCGACATCCTCCGGTGCCAGCACGTTCTGCATCGGGAACGGCATGCGTTGACCGGATACTTCTGCAAGCTTCAATATCGGCTGCCACAGATGCGAGAAATATCCAATCACCACGCGCGTTTCGCGGGTACACAGCGGATGCAATTGCGCCAGGAATTTCTGGCAATCATCCAGCGAGCCGATGGTGTCCTGCACCAGAATTACATCGAACGGACCTCCCAGCTTCGCGATTGCTTCGGCGTCTTCAGCATCACCGACATGAAATGTAAGATCAGGATGCAGCTTGCGCGCCTGCTCGATCATTGCGGGGCTGAAATCAATGCCGACGCCTTGAAAAGGCTTGAGCGCGGCAAGCGTGTCACCCGTTCCGCAGCCGATTTCTAAAACGCGAGCGCCCTCTGGGATCAGAAAGCGAAGATAGATTTCATCCTCGCGATGAAAGAACGCGGAGCGCTTGCGCCATTCCTCGCGGCTGGCGGCATATTTTTCAGAATGAGCAAGGATTGCAGCCTTGCGGCCTGTCATGACAGTCATCGAGCAAACATGAATATGAGAGAAGGAAAAACCCGGTGGATGTGGCAGCTCAGCTCGCGCACCATTCGTCGTGCCAAGCCTGTGCCATAAGAACGTTCCATAGCCAATAGCCGTGATTGCGTCGACCGCTCATATGTTGGTTCAGCATCGTCTCGACACGCGCGGGATTAAAGAGACCTTGCTGGCGCAATCGTGCCGGTGTCAGAAGGTCGTAAGCCCAGGTTTTCAGCGGGCCGCGTAACCATTGATCGAGTGGAATGCTAAAGCCGGTTTTTGGGCGGTCGATCAATGCGGAGGGCACATGCTTATATAGCACCTGACGGACCAGCCATTTGCCCCGCCCATCCCTGATTTTCATCGAGGGCGGAACGCGCGCTGCAAATTCGACGACATCCTTGTCGAGGAAAGGCACGCGCGTCTCGAGACTGACCGACATCGCCGCGCGATCGACTTTCTGCAAAATATCATCGGACAGATAACTCAGCGAGTCCGCCAGTGTCATGCGATCGAGCGGATCGAGATTCGTCGCGATCGAATTCATCTCATCATCGGCCCAGCTCGCGATTTCATCGCCCCCGATCACGCTGTCGCGCGGCGTACTGTCGATCGAACACAGCAGACGGTACATATCGTCAGCAGATTTCGCGCCGACAATCCGCGCGATTTTCAAAACCTGATCGCCGGCGCGGCGCGTGCGCAGGCGTTTCGGCAAGATCGGTTCCAGCAGACGCGCAATCGTATCTGCTGGCTCCGGCGCGACAGATTTAAGTCCCATTCCAAGGATTTGTCGCAGGGGCATCGGCAGTCCCGAAAGACGCGCATTGATTTTCGTACCCCAGACATGACGATTGTAGCCGCCGAATAATTCGTCGCCTGCGTCGCCGCTGAGCGCAACCGTCACATGCTGGCGCGCAAGGGAGGCAACGAGATGAGTTGGGATTTGCGACGAATCCGCGAATGGCTCATCGTACATGCGTGGCAATTTCGGTATGACATCCATCGCCGTCTTCGCGTCGACGTAAAGCTCGGTATGCGACGTGCCAAGATGCC
>JAPLPA010000476.1:1819-2222 GCA_026400415.1 Afipia sp.
GGTGAATGTTCGTATCGGCTGCGACGATTTTTTTTGCATTAACGCGACGACAGTGGATGAATCCACGCCGCCGGACAGAAACGCGCCGAGCGGAACGTCCGACAGGCACTGGCGATCGATGGCCTGCGACAGCAAGCGCTCGAACTCCTCGGCAGCCGTTGTTTCGTTGTCGATCCGCGAATTTTGACCCGCAACGACGCAATCTTTTTGCCACCAATATTGCGTCGGCGGCGGCATCGCCCGCGCCGCACCATTCGCCGGAAAAACAACATATGAGCCGGGCGGCAATTTCTGGATGCCACTCCATATCGTCTGCGGCGCCGGAACATAGCAATAGCGCATGAACGCCGTCAGTGCCGAACGATCGAGCGTCGGAGACCAGTCGGGATGCGCAGCGAGCGCC
>JAPLPA010000476.1:2286-2629 GCA_026400415.1 Afipia sp.
GCTCGGATGCGAAAACGAGATCTCGCCCACTCCACCCATAGAACAAAGGCTTTTCACCGAAGCGATCGCGACATAGTGAAAGCTCCTGAGCGGCCTCATCCCAGATGGCAAACGCAAACATCCCGATGAAACGCTGCAAGGCTTTTTCGATACCCCATTGCCGAACCGCATAGAGCAGCGTTTCAGTATCGGAATGGCCGCGCCAGTTGGGCGCGCCACCACAAGCTTCCAGTTCGCGCCTTATATCGAGATGATTGTAGATTTCGCCGTTGAACGTCACGGTGAAGCGATTGCAGTCGCTGCGCATCGGCTGCGCACCGGCTTCGGATAAATCCAGAATCGA
>JAPLPA010000040.1 GCA_026400415.1 Afipia sp.
CGATGACCGAACGCGATGCCTGCCTTGGCATTCGCCCAGACATTCTCGGCATCCGGCCCGCGGTGATGAAGCGTAGCCGTCATCGCGGACACAACACCCAACAGCATGGTGTCGTCACCGCCGCCGGGCCGAAACAGGCCTGCTATTCCGCACATGACTTGACCGACTGCTTGCTATTCAAACTCTGCCAAAGTTTGAACCATTCATGACCGACATCGGGCGATACCGGTTGAAATCGGTTGCGCTGTGCAAATCGCGACAGACCTAAGGCTGCTGCACCAACATCGACGACGGCTTTTCCAAAGTGTTTTAATATTCCGCTCACAGCCGATGTGTATTGCCCTGTCTGGCCAGCGTAGCGCAGCAAACTACCGGCGAAAATAAATCTTCCTTGAATCTTCTTGGTAAGATTCGGCTTGTCCTGGCGATAACCCATCAGCACATGATCGAGCGCTGCAAAGCGGCTCGTCGAAAAGGAACGCAGCAGCAAATCCTGATCCTGCGTCTTCATCAATTTGGCGTCGTATGGATTTTCGCGAAACCAGCGCGCACGGCCGCACCAGGTCGGATGCGGTAGAGGAAATCCGTCGAAAGGATGCGCCGTGATCATCCGATGATCCAGACCGGAGCGCATGACGCCGACAATATCGCCGGAGTCAGTAAAGACCAAAGCGTGGCAACCGACCAAATCGGGTTTCACATCACCTTGCAGAATCTCTACCTGCTTCGCCAATCGTGCGGGAAAGCAGACATCGTCGGCATCCATGCGGGCGATGAATTCGCCTTTGCTCATCGCCACGGCCTGATTGAGTCGCGCCGCAAGTCCAAGGTGCTTACCGTCGAACTGCAAATGTATGCGGGAATCGGCGAGCGTTTTGGCGACCTCAACGCTTGCATCGGTGGACCCGTCGTCGATCAGAATCAATTCCCAATTATCGAGAGTTTGCATCTGTATCGAACGAATAGCCGTTTCGATCGTGGATGCGCTATTTCGCATCGCCATGATCACGGATACGAGTGGCGCGGGCAAGCGCTCAGCTTTCGCCATAGAACAGCCGTCCCGGCAACCCGCGAGCGCGATAGGTGGTCTCCCCGGATATCCGCCATGATATCTCATAAAGAAAGCGTCTGGCCGCGCGCGCACCACGCTCCTTGCCAAATATGAGAGTCAAAGCTCCGACAAGTGCAGGGCGAATACATGCAACAAACGTTTTGCCGCGATATTGTCGGACCGCACCGTCGAGAACATCGCTCGAAAGCGTCCACGGCTTCTTCGCGCGGGCCGCCACGATAGGTTGCAACTGCTCCACAACCTCAGAAAATCTACGTTCATATGTATGTTCGATGCGTGTGCGCTCATGACCAGCCCGCGCGACGCTATCCCGCGCATCTGGCCGATCGAGGAAATATCGCGTTTTCGCGATAAGCTCATCCGGCGTATCGAACGTCGCAATCTCGCGGTCGATGGCAAAATACCGTTCCAAATCCGGCGCCGATTCAGTCAGCAGAAAACCTCCCGCTCCCGGCACCTCAAAAGTTCGGCCCTTGATCTGGCGTCCACTTGAACCGCCGGCATTTTGACCTGCGCCGGAGAAATTCAACGAGATGCGGGAGGCACGGTAAATTTCCGGAATAGCGGCAGCATCGACGACGCCATTCTCCGTGCCGTGACCAAAGCAGGACACAGCAATACCTTTTTGACGAAGCGCAGAAATCATTTGCGCGCGATAACCATACATGCTGCCGACAAAACTGACATCATAACGACACTTGCTCGACGGCAGCGGCTGCCTAAGTGTCTCGCTCGACGCCGCCCATTGCGATCCGAAAATATTGGGAAGACCGGCCGATTTCACTGCGCGTTCCGTGCCGGGATCGGTCGTGATATGCAGATCGACATGACGCGCGAAAAATCGGGATGCCTGTTTAAACTTCCATGAGTCATCCGTTCCCCAATTGACGATGACAGCTGGACTGTTGGCGCGAATGATATCTAGCGTCTCCAGCCATATCTCGTAGTGCATGAGAACGCAGAAGACGATGTCGGGACGAAATTCATCAACACGCGCAAGTAACGTCGCATTCAGCTCGGCAAAATCCTTGTATGAGCTGCGGTCGCCGGAATCGAAAAAAGCGATCTCATGCCCCGCGCGCTCCAACGCAGGAATAAAATGGACATAATCGTAATTCTC
>JAPLPA010000231.1 GCA_026400415.1 Afipia sp.
TTCGTAGAAATGCACGGCGGCAAGGTGCTGGTGGATTCCATCGTCGGTAAAGGCACGACCGTGACTTGCGAATTTCCGATCGATCAGACCGCCCAACGCAATGCTGCAGAATGAGCGATCCGGCCACATTCTCGGTTGCGCTCGCAAATGAGATCGCCACTGCTCAGCTGATGGCGGATCTGGCGCTACTGATCGCGCCCGGCGATGTCGTCACCCTGACCGGCGATCTTGGAGCTGGAAAAACAGCGGCCGCACGAGCATTGATTCGATTTCTCGCCGGCGACGATGACTTCGAGGTGCCGAGCCCGACATTTACGTTGGCACAGATCTACGATTTGCCGCCTTATCCGTTGCTCCACGCCGATCTTTACCGTGTCAACGATGCCAGCGAACTCGAGGAGCTTGGACTCGTGCCGCTGCCGGATGGCACCGTTGTGCTGATCGAGTGGCCGGAACGCGCGCCGACATTGCTACCGCCGGATCGAATCGACATCGCGCTCACACATCGTCCTTCGCTCGGTCTCGGCGCGCGAGGCGTTACGGTAAGCGGCTTTGGCAGCAGCGCAGCAAAGATCGAACGCCTGATGGCGTTGCGGCGTTTCCTCAGCCTCTCCGGTTACACGGACGCACGTCGCGAGCGCATGGCCGGTGACGCCTCAACGCGTTCGTATGCCCGACTGTTCAAGGATGACCAATCGGTCGTGCTGATGAACTCGCCGCGCCGCCCGGATGGACCTCCGACCTATGACGGCAAGTCCTACAGCGCTGCGGTGCATCTGGCTGAAGACGTGCGGCCATTCATCGCGTTGGCAAATGGCTTGCGTGACCGAGGATTTTCCGCACCCGCGATTCATCACGCCGATATCGACGACGGCTTTCTCATTACCGAGGATTTCGGGAGCGGCAGTTTTGTTTCGGGCGACCCGCCGAAAATTATTCTCGACCGTTATCAGGCGGCCGTGGAAATGCTCGCGGCGCTGCATCAGGAAAAACTGCCGGACGCTTTACCGATCGCGCCGAAACGGAATTATCACGTGCCGCTGTTCGACACTACGGCGATGATGGTCGAAGTTGGACTGGTGATGGAATGGTACCTGCCCGACAAGGGCGTCGCCATGACGAGCAATCTGCACGCCGAGTTTCTGCTGGTCTGGAACGAACTGCTCACAAAGCTGGCCGCAGCGCCGCGCAGCTGGGTGCTGCGAGACTTTCACTCGCCGAATCTGATCTGGCTGGAGCGCCGCATGGACACCGCCCGCGTCGGCATCCTAGATTTTCAGGACGCCGTCATCGGGCCGACCGCTTATGATCTGGTTTCGCTGCTGCAGGATGCGCGTATCGACGTGCCCGAATCCGTCGAAATCGCAATGCTGACCCACTACGCCAAACTTCAGCGCGAAAGCGACCCAACTTTCAATGCTGCCGCCTTCGTCGAATATTATGCGATCATGTCAGCCCAGCGGAACACGCGCCTGCTCGGGACCTTCGCGCGGCTCAACCGGCGCGACAACAAACCCCAGTATCTGCGCCATCAGCCGCGTGCATGGGGCTATCTCAAGCGCGCTTTAGCCCACCCGTCGCTGGTTGGGCTTCGTGAATGGTGCACCGCCTACGTCCCGCCGCCGGGCTGAGCCGAGAGCCAGAACGCCGGATCGTCGGGCACCGATTTACCTGTTGTTAGCCACCTGCGCCTTAATTTGGGTTCCGGAGCCCTGCACCCCGGCACGTCCGGGGCACCAGGCGAATGACAATTCAAACGGCTTACAGGAATTGCGGAGCAGCTCATGGCAACGGAACGGCGCAAGGGCGAACGTGTGACTTTCGAGCGCGGCTTCGCAGCTCACATGATGGGTATCGACGGCACCTGGCGCCGGAGTTGCATCGTCGAAGACATTTCCGAAACGGGGGCAAAGCTCGTCGTCGAGGGTTCGATCGAGGGAATTAATCTCAAGGAATTCTTTTTGCTGCTGTCCTCGACGGGCCTCGCTTATCGGCGCTGCGAGTTGTCATGGGTCAACGGTGAGCAGATCGGCGCTGGATTCTTGAGGCCGCAGGATATCAAGAAAAAGCCTGCACGGCGCGGCGCAAATCCTCAGATCGTGGAAATCTGAAGCTGCGGGCAAATGCCAATGGCGATGACTGCAGAGTCGCGAGACTGTCACATTCTCCGGTTACAGCCTGACGTATGACGCGCGGATGATTTACGCCGAATTTCGATTCGAGTGACCATGCCTACTCAACCGACCACCGCCATGATTCTCGCTGCCGGGTTCGGCGTGAGAATGCGGCCGTTGACTGATACGATGCCCAAGCCGCTCGTGCCGGTCGCAGGCAAGCCGCTGCTCGATCATGTGCTGGACCGTCTTGCCGATGCTGGCGTGACGAAAGCCGTGGTCAATGTGCACTATCTCCCCGATCAAATCGTGCAGCACGTCGCCAATCGCAAGCAACCTCACGTGGTCATTTCAGACGAGCGCGATGTGGTGCTGGGAACCGGCGGCGGTGTCGTCAGGGCGCTGCCATTGCTCGGCCCCGCGCCATTCTATCATTTGAACGCCGATACGATGTGGATCGACGGTGTACAACCGAACCTGTCGCGGCTGGCCGATGCTTACGACCCGTCCCGCATGGACATCCTGCTGCTGATGGCTCCGACGGCTAACAGTATTGGATATTCCGGAAGCGGCGACTACGGCATGAATGCCGATGGCAGTCTGCGCAAGCGCAAAGAGCATCAGGTCGTGCCCTTTGTTTATGCGGGCGTCGCCATCATTTCGCCTGCGGCCTTCATGAACGCACCGAAGGGCGAATTCTCACTGACGACAATTTTCGATGTCGCAAATGAGCAGGAGCGGCTGTTCGGGCTTCGGCTTGATGGTCTCTGGATGCATGTCGGAACACCCGAAGCCGTACAGGCTGCGGAAGAAGCATTGCTTCAGAGCGCGGCCTAAACCTCGCCACATCTGCCACACCCGTGCCATGATACGACCGATCACGAATCGGAAAACTCATGCGCGTCTTCAACGTGCCGTCGTCGGCGCGGTTTCTTCACACGGTCATTGAGGCGCTGATCGACGGGAAACTGGTCGAGGGATTTTCCGCGCGTGCGAATCCCGAGCGGCTTGCAGATGTTACCCTGTACCTGCCGACCCGCCGTGCAGGCCGCATGGCGCGCGGGGTGTTTCTGGATGTTCTGAAGACCGACGCCGTCGTGCTGCCGCGCATCATTCCGCTTGGATCCGTCGATGAGGACGAAATTGAATTCGCCCAGGCCGAAACCTCTTTAGCGGCGGCGATCGATATTCCACCGGCGCTCGATGGTCTGCAGCGCCGCCTGACGCTCGCGAGGCTGGTGACGGCTTGGGCAACAAGGTTGCCTCAATACGATTCGTCCGCAGCACCTCTCGTTGCAGGAGGCCCCGCCTCAATGCTCGCATTGGCGGACGATCTGGCGCATCTGATCGACGACATGGTGATACGCAAAGTAGACTGGCGTTCATTTGGCAAACTCGTTCCCGACGAACACGACAAATACTGGCAACTCACTCTCGAATTTCTGCAAATAGCAAAAGATCGCTGGCCCGAACACCTTCAAGAATCCGGACTTATAGAGCCGATGGAGCGCCGGGATCGCCTGATAGCAGCCGACGCTTCTCGCCTAGCTTCACTTAATGGTCCGGTGATCGCTGCAGGTTCGACCGGATCAATGCCTACGACCGCAAAATTTCTGCATGCCATCGCAAAACTTCCTCAGGGCGCGGTGGTATTGCCGGGACTGGATACGTCTCTTGAGGAGAACGCGTGGCAATTGATCGGCGGCGTACGCGGTCCCGATGACAAATACGCCACGGCGCCTGCATGGAGTCATCCGCAATTCGCGCTCCATAACTTACTGACAAACGTGCTCGGCATTACGCGCGGCAATGTCGAAGCATTGGGCAATCCATCACCCGATGGACGCGAAGTGCTCGCGTCTGAAGCCATGCGTCCGGCTGGCTCAAGTGCGATCTGGCACACGCGACTCTTTCAACCTGAGATCGCATCGAAGATTGCGGCTGGAATGAACAGGCTCGCCGTAATCGAAGCTGCGAATCCCGAAATGGAGGCGCTTGCCATTGCGGTTGCGATGCGTGAGGCACGGCACAATGGTGTTCCCGCCGCTCTGGTGACGCCGGACCGCGCGCTGGCGCGGCGTGTCATGGCAGTCCTCGGGCGCTGGAAACTTGATTTCGACGATTCCGGCGGCGATTCGTTGATGGACACACAGGCAGGCATCTTCGCGCGTCTTGTCGCAGAGACAGTCAAAGAAGAATTCGCGCCGGTAACTTTGCTGGCGCTCCTCAAGCATCCCCTATTTCTTCTTGGCGGCGCGCAAGGCAATTATAAAGATGCAATTGCAGATCTTGAACTTGCGATCTTGCGCGGAACTCGGCCTGCGCCGGGAAGCGCCGGGCTGGCCCGTGGATTCGCGCAATTCAGGCAAGAACTTGAAAAGCTCCACCGGAAGGAGCCTTCACTTATTCATCACTCAGAACCGCGCGCCGGACTCGATAGTGCAAAACTCGATACCGTTCAGAAATTGATCGAGTTGCTGGCCGCTGCATTCAAGCCGCTGGAAGCCGTTAAGCGATCACTCCCACGCGATTTCGCGGAACTTGCTGCGTTTCATCGCGATGTGTTGATTGAGCTGTCGCGTGACTCGGACGGAAAAGCCTGTGTGTTCGAGAATTCGGACGGACTGGCGCTAGCAGCAGCTTTCGATGATCTGCTTTGTCCGGTTGACGAAAATGCGCTCGCGCCGAGCGGTCTTATGGTTTCGATCGGGGATTATCCCGATGTCTTTCAGACCGCGTTCGCCGGCAGCATCGTGCGAAGGCCGCCATCGCCAACTGCGCAATTGCGCATCTACGGTTTGCTGGAAGCGCGCCTCACGGAAAACACGCGCGTGATTCTCGGCGGCCTTGTTGAGGGCGTGTGGCCACCGCAACCGCGCATCGATCCGTGGCTGAGCCGCCCGATGCGGCTCGAACTGGGTCTCGATTTTCCCGAACGACGAATCGGCCTCACTGCGCACGACTTCGCGCAACTGCTCGGCACCGAGGATGTGATCTTGTCTCATTCGGCAAAAGTCGGCGGGGCGCCTGCAGTGGCCTCGCGCTTTCTGCATCGGCTGGCGGCGGTTGCAGGCGACAAGCTTTGGAACGCGGCGATAGATAGGGGCGCGCGCTACGTCCGCTTTGCCGGTGAATTGGACCATCCCGAAAAAGTGACGCCGGTGCCGCAGCCCGCGCCCAAGCCCGCGCTCGCGCTGCGCCCTCTCAAAATGTCCGTTACCGAAATCGAACATTGGTTGCGCGACCCCTATACAATTTACGCTAAGCACATACTCAAACTCTTTCCGTTCGATCCGGTCGACATGCCCTTAACAGCAGCCGATCGCGGCTCGGCCATCCACAACGCGCTCGGCGATTTTACTGCCGATCATGGCAAAGCCTTGCCGTCAGATGCCGCCGCTGTATTGCGGCAATATGGCGAAAAACATTTTGCGCCCTTGATGGATCGCCCTGAAGCGCGGGCGTTGTGGTGGCCCCGCTTCCTGCGGATCGCCTCTTGGTTCGCGGATTGGGAAGTTGCGCGACGTGAGGGCATCAAGACAATCGATGCGGAAACTTACGGACGCCTGACAATTCCACTCGGCAACAACCGCGAGTTTATTCTGTCTGCGCGCGCTGATCGTATTGAGCATCGCAGCGATGGGACATTCGCTATTCTCGATTACAAAACGGGGCAGACGCGAACTGGCAAGCAGGTCCGCATAGGAATTGCACCTCAATTGACGCTGGAAGCCGCAATCCTGCGCGAAGGCGGATTTGAAGGCATTGCATCGGATGTATCGGTCTCCGAATTGATGTACGTCCGTCTCAGCGGCAACGATCCTCCCGGTGAAGCTGAAAGTCTAAGGCTCGCTTTGAGCAAGGACGACGTAATTTCGGCCGACCAAGCAGCCGCTGAAGCCCGCAAGGAACTGGAAAAACGTATCCTACTCTTTGAGAACGAAGCGCAGGGATATACCTCGCTCAGCCTACCGATGTGGACCAATCGCTACGGCAATTACGACGATCTTGCGCGGATCAAGGAATGGTCGGCAGTCGGCACGAAGGGCGGAGGCGACGCATGAGTTCGCCGCGCGCCAATATTCCGAATGCAGTGCACGAAGCACAAGCGAAGGCATCACGTCCAGTAACCTCGGCTTTCGTCGCTGCCAATGCGGGCTCCGGCAAAACTTATGTGCTGGTCAATCGCGTGATTCGCCTTCTGTTGCTTGGCACGCCGCCTGAAAAAATTCTCTGCATTACATTCACCAAAGCCGCCGCAGCGAACATGTCGGAGAAAGTGTTCGAGAGGCTGGGGCGATGGGTCACATTGCCCGACGAACAACTGGATCGTGAAATCCGCGCTACGGGCGAAGGGACCACGAACACGCAGTCCCGCGCACGCGCACGCGAGCTATTTGCCCGCGCGCTGGAGACGCCGGGCGGATTGAAAGTGCAAACCATTCACGCGCTCTGCACGCGGTTGCTTCAGCAGTTCCCATTTGAGGCCAAAGTGCCTGCACATTTTTCCGTGCTGGATGATCGCGACCAGAACGAAATGATGGAGCGCGCGAGTCTTGATGTGTTGATGGATGCGGGGCGCGCGCCCGATAGTGCCGCAGGCCGTGCGCTAGATTTCGCAATGGCGACCGCCGCCGATGTGACGTTCAAGGATGTGGTGCGCGAGGCGGCGCTGAGCCGCCAGCATTTCATGGCATGGGCCGACGAAGTGGGAAGTATCGATGCCGCGATGGCTCAGGTCGCCCTTGCGCTCGGCGTCGGCGTCGATGAGCGAATTGAAGATGTGGAGAAGGAGATCGTAAATGGTCCACATTTTCCGCGTAGCGAATGGATCGCAGTCGCCGACGTGCTGGCGACCGGCGGAAAAACCGATGCCTCGCAGGGCGATTGTCTTCGGGACGCAGCGGTCAAAACCGGACGCAGTCAGGTCGAGGCCTATCTCAGCTTCTTTGTAACCGGCACAGGTGGTGCGCGCAAATCCCTGATCACAAAGCCGTTGGTCAAAGACCATCCGGGACTTGCAACACGGCTCGATCTCGAACAGGCAAGAGTTCTTCAGGTCAGCGAAAGACTTCGCGCAGTGACGCAGCGTGAACGAACCCGCGCATTGCTCACAATCGCCAAAGCCGTCGCCAACAATTATCGCCGCGAGAAACGCGAACGCGGAATGCTGGATTACGACGACCTGATCGATAAGACCCTCGAACTCTTGAGCGACGGCGCATCTGGCTGGGTACATTTCAAGCTCGACCGCGGGGTCGATCATGTTCTGATCGATGAAGCACAAGATACCAGCCCAAAACAATGGGACATCGTCGAACAACTGATCGAGGAATTCACGACCGGCGCCGGCGCGCGCGATGGCATCAAGCGCACGATCTTCGCAGTGGGCGACGAGAAACAGTCGATCTTCTCATTTCAGGGCGCAGCGCCTCGCGAATTCGATCTTCGTCGTCGTGAACTTGGAAAAAGGTTCGAGAAGGCAGAACTCAAATTCGATAACGTCAGCCTCAAGCACTCCTTCCGGTCGGGGCAAGCAATTCTCGATGCTGTCGATCACGTCTTTCGCGATAAGGAAATCTTCGGAAGCATTCATGCTGTCGGAAATGGTCATCCCGTCCATGACGCGTTGATTGATGCACCCCCAGCGTTGATCGATCTGTGGAAGTTAGAAGAACCTGCGGGATCCGACAATGAAGGCGGATGGGCTGCGCCTCTCGACGCGGTACCCGAGTCGAGTCCGGAAGCCGTTTTGGCGCGGCGCGTGCAGGCCGAAATTTCAACACTCATCGGCAGCAGCGTCATGACAGGCGTCGGAGACCACCGTCGCTCGCTGAGTTTCGGCGACATTCTGGTTTTGGTACGGCGGCGCGGCATGGCGTTCAACGCGGTCATTCAAGCGCTGAAGCATGCAAACATTCCGGTCGCGGGTGCGGATCGGCTCAAGCTGACCGAACACATCGCGGTGATCGACCTGATGAATCTTGCGGATGCGCTGCTGCTGCCATCCGACGATCTCGCACTCGCCGTTGCGCTGAAGAGCCCGCTGTTCGGCCTCGACGACGACAATCTGTTAAAGTTCGCGCCGTTACGCAAAGCGTCATTGCGTCATGCACTCGAAGAGCATGCCGCAGATGACGACAAGCTCAAAGTCGCGCTGGACCGCCTCCAAGACTGCGATCGGCGCTTTGCAAGCGAAACACCCTTTGCATTTTACGCGTGGTTACTCGGTGGCGACGGCGGCCGCGCGCGCATTCTGAAGCGCCTCGGGCCTGAAGCCAATGACGCGCTCGATGAGTTTCTCGAGCTCGCGCTTTCATATGAAAGCAAAGCACCCGCCTCGCTGCAAGGTTTCATGGCGTGGCTGCGCGCCGCCGAGACCGAGGTGAAGCGCGACATGGAAATCCGGCGTGACGAAGTGCGCGTCATGACCGTGCATGGTGCCAAGGGACTTGAGGCTTCAGTTGTGTTTCTGGTCGACACCACGACCTCGCCGACCGACACGCAACGTCAAAATCTCATTGCCTTGTCGCACGGCAACGCCGATCCGCATGCGTCCAAAGTCGTTGTCTGGGCCGGCAACAAAGCTGGCGACATCGAGAGCGTCGCCGCTGCGCGCGCGCTCATGAAGGAAGAAACCGAAGACGAGTATCGCCGTCTGCTTTATGTCGCGATGACGCGCGCGGCAGATCGCCTGATCGTCGGAGGCGTGCTTCCCGGCAATCGCAAATCGGTTCGAGACCTGTCTTGGTACGATATGATCGCAAAGGGTTTGAAAAAATCAGACCTTGTGAAGCAGGAGCTGACCGCGAGTCACGGAGCCATCACCCGCTACAGGCGCGCGGGCGACGTCGAACCCGCGGCAACGGAAATCTCGAAACAAAAGATCTCAAAGCCAGAATCCTCGCCAGACTGGTTGCGAACACCCGCACCTCGCGAGGAGGCCGCCGACATTCTGCTGCGCCCGTCGGATTCAGCAGAGAACGATGCTCATGCCACCGTCACAGCCGAATCGCTTGCAGCACGGGCGAAAGCTCTGCAGCGCGGTACATTGGTTCATCGGTTGCTGCAATCACTACCGGACATCGCCGCCACGCACAGATCGGATGCGGCGAAGAAATTTCTCGCACGTAACGCCAAAGACTGTGCTGATGGCGAACGCAACGCCTTAGTGAAGCAAGTGATGTCGATCATCGAGAATGAAAGTTTTGCTCCATTGTTCGCTGCGGGCAGCCGCGCGGAAGTCTCCATCGCCGGACGCGTGATGCGCCGGGGCAAGGCCGCTGTCGTGTCGGGACAAATCGATCGGCTGGTCGAAACACCGCAGCACATTCTGATCGTGGATTACAAAACCAACCACGCGCCGCCATCGTCCGCGCGCGATGCACCCGGCGACTATGTCCGGCAACTCGCACTTTACCGCGATGTGCTGTCGCGAATTTATCCGGACAAACCTATCCGCTGTGTCCTCCTGTGGACCGAAACCGCGCATCTGATGGAAATTCCAACTGCGGCGCTGGACACGGGTCTGCAACGCGCGCTTGCATAGCCGGATACCGGGCGCGAAGCCGCGAATCACCCCATTGATTTATCAGCAATATTTGCTGTGCGGCATCATACACATCGCGGTGACCAGCCTTGACCCGGCAACACCCCGTTCATAGGTTGATCCTATTCTTTTGGCGCGCGATTCTTATTTCCGCGCCTTTCATCCAACGAGGCACAACATGAGTGTGGGCAAGGTTTCGGACGCCGATTTCGACGCAATGGTTCTCAAGGCAGAAGGTCCTGTCGTCGTCGATTTTTGGGCGGAATGGTGCGGACCATGCCGCATGATCGCACCTGCGCTCGACGAAATCGCGGGCGTCATGGGCGACAAGGTCAAGATCGTAAAGCTCAACGTCGATGAAAGCCCGAAGACGGCTTCCAAATATGGCGTGATGTCGATCCCGACGCTGATGATTTTCAAGGGCGGCGAAATGGCGTCGCGTCAGGTCGGCGCAGCGCCGAAGCAGAAACTGCAGCAGTGGATTACAGCTGCAGTTTGATCGCTTGTTGATTTTGAATTTGAAACGGCCGGCGCAAGCTGGCCGTTTTGTTTTGAAGGCCTTACTGCGGCAGCGTGCCGTTTTCGGCCAGCACATTCCCGGCGAGATAAAGCGATCCCGTGATGAGAATTCGCGGCGGCAGTTCATAAGATAGTTTCGAAAGCGAAGCCAAAGCAGTCTTCACGCTGGATGCGGTATCGACCCGCATCCCAAGATGCCGCGCTGCATGGGCGAGAACGTCAGGCGGCATCGCGTTCTCCTGATCCGGTATTCTCACCGCGATGATGTGGCGCGTCAGACCCGCGAAGTTGGCGAGAAATCCATCCGCATCCTTGTTGGCCATCATGCCGGCAATCACCACCAGCGGGCGCGAGACGCGCTCTTCCAGATCGCCAAGCGCCGCCGCCACAACGCGGCCGCCATCGGCGTTATGTCCGCCGTCTAGCCAGATCTCTGCTTCCGCAGGCGCAACATTGGTTAGTGCGCCAGACGTGAGCCGCTGCATCCGCGCCGGCCATTCGGCGCGTCCAATCCCTTGTTCAAATGCAGACGGCTGAATTTTGAACGTGCCGATGGTGCGCAACGTCGCGATCGCGAGTCCCGCGTTGTCGAATTGATGCCGCCCGAATAAACGCGGCGCCGCAAGGTCAAGCAACCCCTGCTCGTCCTGATAGACCAATCTCCCGCGCTCGATATTGACGTGCCAATCTTGCGTCGCCGCATGCAGAGGTGCGCGCAGTCTCTTTGCGGTCTGTTCGATCACAGCGGTGGCTTCGGCGGGTTGCTCGGCACAAATCACCGGAACGTTTTTCTTGATGATGCCGGCCTTCTCGGTAGCGATTTTGATCAACGTGTCGCCGAGAAACTCGACGTGATCCATCCCGATCGGCGCAATCACGCTTGCAAGCGGCCTATCGATGACATTGGTTGCGTCGAGCCGTCCGCCGAGACCGACTTCGAGTAACGTCACATCGGCCTGATGTTTCGAGAAGAGATAGAACGCCGCTGCCGTTTCGATTTCGAAGATAGTAATGGGTTCGCCATCATTGACGCGTTCGCAGTGGTCGAGCGCCGCGCGCAGTTCATCGTCGCTGATCAAAACGCCACCGCCAACCTTGCCGAGACGAAAGCGTTCATTGAAACGCACCAGATGGGGCGACGTATAAACGTGAACGCGCAAACCGGCGGCCTCAAGAATCGCCCGCATGAATGGCATGCGATCGAGCGTGAGGTCGATGCGCCTGGGATGCAGTGATGCGAGCCGTGTGAGAATGTCGTTGTATGAGGGTGAGCGCCCGGCCGCAGGCAATGTCACGCCGGTGACGCAGTCACCGCAGGCGCGTCCGGCGGAGTAGAGGTTACATTCGGACGCACAGATGCAAACCCTTCCGCCGCAGGCGCGCGGGTCAGCAAACGACAAAGGCGCGCCAATGTGGGGCGCAGATCGTGGCGATGTACCACTATATCAACCATGCCGTGCTCTTTCAGATATTCGGCGCGCTGGAAACCTTCCGGTAGTTTTTCCCGGATCGTCTGCTCGATCACACGCGCGCCCGCGAAGCCGATCAATGCGCCCGGTTCAGCGATCTGCACGTCGCCGAGCATGGCATAAGACGCCGTGACGCCTCCTGTCGTCGGATTTGTCAGCACAACAATGTAGGGTTGCTTGGCTTCGCGCAGCATCTGAATGCCAACCGTCGTGCGTGGCAACTGCATCAATGACAAAATACCTTCCTGCATTCGCGCGCCGCCTGATGCGGCAAACATGATGAAGGGCGTTTTTTTCTCGACCGCAAGTTCGAGGCCTGTCACGACGGCCTCCCCGGCCGCCATTCCGAGAGACCCGCCCATGAAATCGAAATCCTGCACGGCAACGACGACGCCATTGCCTTCAAGCTTACCGTATCCGACCTTCACAGCGTCATGGAGACTGGTCTTTGCGCGCGCATCCTTGATGCGGTCGGCATATTTGCGTTCGTCACGAAACTTCAGCGGGTCTGCGGCCACTTCGGGGAGTGCCACATCGAGCCATGTTTCGTTGTCGAAAATCGATTTGAGCCGCGCCACCGCGCCCATGCGCATATGATAGTTCGAGCCCGGAATAACGAACTGGTTCTGTTCGACATCCTTGTAAAAGACGAGCTGGCCGGAGTCCGGACACTTGATCCAGAGATTCTCAGGCGTTTCGCGCTTTAGAATGTTGCGGATTTTCGGCCGGACGACGTTGGTCAACCAGTTCATGACGGGCTCCGTCTTGCAGAATTGAATATATGGACGCCCGGACGCAACGCGGCAACCCTGCGGATTTACAATAAATCGCTTGAAAACACGCCTATTCGGCGGCCTGTTTCGCGCCTCGAACACCTTGCGCCAATGACGAAACGAAATCGGCGACTGCAGGCACCGTTTTGGCGGTTGCTTTGCTGTTTGCATCGAGCGTCTCACGCAACACGTCGATCAACGCTGAGCCGACTACCGCACCGTTTGCGGCTTGCGCGATGTCGCGGGCCGCTTCGGGCGTCCGAATGCCGAAGCCGACGCAAACCGGCAATTTTGTGTGGCGCTTGATGCGCGCGACGGCGGAGGCAACATCAGACGTGGCTGCACTCGCGCTGCCGGTGATGCCGGTGATCGAGACGTAATAGACGAACCCCGACGTGTTCGCCAGCACAGCAGGAAGGCGCTTGTCGTCTGTTGTCGGCGTGGCGAGACGAATGAAATTCAACCCCGCCTTCATGGCGGGGATACAAAGCTCGGTATCTTCTTCCGGCGGAAGATCGACAATAATCAATCCATCGACGCCCGCAGACTTCGCATCGGCAAGAAATTTATCGACGCCATAAATGTAGATAGGATTGTAATATCCCATCAGCACGATTGGCGTCTTGGCTTCATCCTTGCGGAAATCGCGCACGACCTGAAGCGTCTTTTTTAGCGTCATTCCAGCCTTCAGCGCGCGCAGACCCGCCGCCTGTATGGCAGGACCATCCGCCATCGGATCCGTAAACGGCATGCCGATCTCGATAATGTCCGCGCCCGCTTTCGGTAGCGCCTTGATGATCGCAAGCGATGTCGCCATGTCGGGATCGCCGCACATCAGAAACGTCACGAAAGCCGCGCGGCCTTCTTTCTGCAATTCCGCAAATCGCGTGTCGATGCGCGTGGTCACTTCTTTTTGCCCTTCAGAATATCGCCGACCTGCGGCACGTCCTTGTCGCCACGACCCGACAGATTGATCACCATCAAATGATCCTTCGGCCGCTTCGGTGCGAGATCCATCACCTTGGCGATGGCGTGCGCGGGCTCAAGCGCGGGGATGATGCCTTCGAGGCGCGACAGCAACTGAAACGCCGCAAGCGCCTCTTCGTCGGTCGCCGACAAATAGGTGACGCGGCCGGTTTCATGCAACCATGAATGTTCCGGGCCGATGCCGGGATAATCCAGACCTGCCGAAATCGAATGTGCATCCTGAATCTGGCCGTCATCATCCATCAGCAGATAGGTGCGATTGCCGTGCAGTACGCCGGGGCGTCCGCCCGGCCCGCCCGCGATCGACGCCGCATGCAGATTGGTGAGGCCATGGCCTGCCGCCTCAACGCCGAAAATCTCAATGCCCGGATCGTCGAGGAACGGGTGAAACAGTCCCATCGCATTGGAGCCGCCGCCGATGCACGCGACCAGCGAATCCGGCAGGCGGCCCTCTGTCTCTTGCATCTGCGCGCGTGTCTCGGTGCCGATGATCGACTGGAAGTCGCGCACCATCATCGGATAGGGGTGCGGACCGGCAACTGTACCGATGCAGTAAAACGTATTGGCGACATTCGTCACCCAGTCGCGCAGCGCGTCGTTCATCGCGTCCTTTAGCGTGCGCGACCCCGACTGCACCGGCACGACCTTGGCGCCTAGCATTTCCATGCGAATCACGTTCGGCTGCTGCCGCTCGACATCGACAGCGCCCATATAGACGATGCATTCGAGGCCGAAACGAGCGCAGAGCGTCGCGGTCGCAACGCCGTGCTGACCCGCGCCGGTTTCTGCGATGATGCGCTTCTTGCCCATTCGGCGCGCGACCATGATCTGGCCGAGCACATTGTTGACCTTGTGCGAAC
>JAPLPA010000213.1 GCA_026400415.1 Afipia sp.
ATCACAACGATGTTCGGTTGGTGCGCCTTTATCAAATCGCCGATGAGCGGAACGACGCGCGCAATGATTTCGGCTTCGGTGTGCTGGCCGTAGGGGAAATATGCGTCGTCAGCGACATAGACGTAGTGCGCGCCGGGGCGCAGCCTCACGATCTCGCGCAACACGGTATTTCCGCCGAGGCCAGAATCGAACACCAGAATCGTCTCAGGCATACGGAGATAAAACCCGATCGGCGGTAGCCATTCAATAAATTTGATTAGAGCGATTCAAAGGAAGCTTCGCCGATCTGCTGCTGCAAAGCGCTTGTTGCGCGGTCTGTGCTGTGGCTTTCGTAGGACGCAGTCTTTGGAGACGATCCGCTCATGTTGCGAAATACGAAAACAAGCTGGGGCAGCATTTCCCGGACGTTCCACTGGGTGCTCGGCGTCCTGATTATCGGCATGCTGGGCTACGGCTATTGGATGAACCATTTCGCCGCGCGGCCGGACCGATTCTTTCACCGCTCCATTCATGCGGACATCGGCTATGTAATCTTGCTGCTGCTGGTTCTGCGCATCGTTTGGCGCATTTTCAATCCGTCGCCATCGCTGCCGGCCGGCACGCCCCGATGGGAGCGGGCGGCGGCATGGATCAATCACGCCGCTCTTTATCTGGTGACGTTTGTCGTCGCGATGCTCGGCTGGGCACATTCCGGCGCACGCACACCCGATTACAGCAGTTGGTTTGGATTATTTCGTGTGCCGCAGTTTACCGCGCCTGACAAAGCCGCCGCCCGCGCCTACGAGGAGAATCACATTCTTGGCGCCTATATCCTCATGGGATTGGTGACGTTGCATATTCTCGCGGCGCTTTATCACCACCTCTACAAACGCGATCGCGTGCTGATGCGGATAGTGGATGGCAAGTCGGGCTAGATGTCAGATCAGGCCGCGCCGAACACGCGTTTAAAGATCGTATCGACATGCTTGAAGTGGTAGGCGAGATCGAACTGTTCTTCGATCTCCTTGTCGGTAAGATATTTCTTCACATCGGCGTCTTTTTTCAGAAGCGTCATGAAGTCGCCTTCCCCGCGCCAGACCGGCATGGCGTTGCGCTGCACGAGTTTGTAGGAGTCCTCGCGTGACGCGCCCTTCTGCGTCAACGCAATCAGCAAGCGTTGCGAGTGGACCAACCCGCCGAGCCGGTCGAGGTTCTTCTGCATGTTTGCGGGATAGATCAGTAGCTTGTTGATTACGCCTGCGAGCCGATTGAGAGCAAAGTCTAGCGTCACGGTGGCATCGGGTCCCATCATGCGCTCAGCGGATGAATGCGAGATATCCCGTTCGTGCCACAGCACGACGTTCTCCATTGCCGGCGCAACATACGCGCGCACCATGCGCGACAGTCCGGTCAGATTTTCCGTCAGCACCGGATTGCGCTTGTGCGGCATCGCCGACGAGCCCTTTTGGCCCTCTGAGAAAAATTCTTCGGCTTCCAGTACTTCCGTTCTTTGCATGTGCCGGATTTCGGTCGCAAGACGCTCGACTGATGAGGCGATGACGCCAAGCGTTGCGAAATACATTGCGTGCCGGTCGCGCGGGATCACCTGTGTGGAGATCGGCTCGACAGCAAGCCCCATGGCTTTCGCGACATGTGCCTCAACGCGCGGGTCGATTTGCGCGAAGGTGCCAACCGCGCCGGAAATCGCGCAGGTCGCAATATCCTTACGCGCCGTCACCAGCCGTTCGCGCGCGCGCGTGAATTCGGCGTAAGCGTAAGCAAGCTTCAATCCGAACGTGACCGGCTCGGCGTGAATGCCGTGCGAGCGGCCGATGGTCGGCGTCATCTTGTGTTCGAACGCGCGCTTTTTCAGCGCGGCCAGAACCTTGTCGATGTCGGCAATCAAAATGTCGGCGGCGCGCGAAAGCTGCACATTGAGACATGTGTCGAGCACATCCGACGATGTCATGCCCTGATGCACGAAACGCGCTTCCGGCCCGACGATTTCGGCCAGATGCGTCAGGAACGCAATGACATCGTGCTTGGTCTCGCGCTCGATCTCGTCGATGCGCTCGACATTGAAGGTCGCGTCCCTGGCCTTGGCCCAGATAACTTTCGCAGCCTCTTTCGGAATGACACCAAGCTCGGCGAGAGCGTCAGCAGCGTGAGCCTCGATTTCGAACCAGATCTTGAACCGTGTCTGTGGTTCCCAGATCGCCGTCATTTCGGGACGGGAGTAGCGAGGGATCATATCGCTTCCCCGCGAGCGGACGCGGCCGCGTTGCGGATCGCGGAAATGTTCGTCTTGTAACTGTCCATCGTGCCGCCCTTGAAGACGGCAGAGCCAGCAACGAGTGCGTTGGCGCCAGCTGCTGCAATCTCTGCGGCGTTGGCAGCGGTCACGCCGCCATCGACTTCGATGTCGATAGGGCGGCCCGCGCACATCGCGCGAACTTGAGAAATCTTCTCCAGCGCGGAGGGAATGAACGACTGTCCACCAAAGCCCGGATTGATCGACATCACCAGCACGATATCGACAACGTCAATGATATGCTCGATGGCACTGACCGGTGTGGCGGGGTTGATCGAAACACCAGCTTTCTTGCCGAGCGTACGAATTGCTTGCAGCGAACGATGCAGATGCGGGCCCGCTTCGGCATGAACCGTGATCTGATCGCAGCCGGCCTTCGCGAAGGCTTCGAGATATGGGTCGCATGGTGCAATCATCAAATGCGCATCGAAGATTTTTTTCGAGTGCGGCCGCATCGCCTTGATCGCGTCCGGCCCGAACGTGATGTTTGGCACAAAATGACCGTCCATTGGATCGAGATGAATCCAGTCCGCTCCCGCTTGATCGACTGCGCGAACTTCCTCACCGAGCTTCGCAAAATCCGACGCCAGAATGGAGGGCGCAATAACCAGCGGACGCGACGCGAAGGGCTGGGACATCAGGCGGTTCCGGGCTGGCAAACGGCGAGGAATGACATTGATTTTGTTCGGCTTCGCCTAACACGCCACTCCGTTCCGGGCAATGCGAGGAGGGGATTTCTCCCGGCAAGTTCTGCCGCGGCGGCAAAATGTGCCCCGTCAAATGGCGCGCCGGGACAAAAGAAATGACCGATTTTGCTGGGTTTAGAGCTCCGGCACAGCTTTTGCTCCTCAGTCAGCGTTGGGGATTTGGGGCCGTGCTGTGCGCGGCGTGCGTGGGAGTATCGAAATGTATCTTGCTTTAGCAGGCGCCGCGTCGAGCGCGCTTGATTTGCTGTCTTCGCTGACGCCGGGAAAATCCGGTTCAGCCGCCAAGGCGCAAACGGGCCTTACTCAGAATACGACAACGTCGTTCGGCCTCTCGACACCTGCGACGAGCACATCCCAGACATCCGGCTCAGCGGGTGTCGCACAAAGCGGCGCGTTGTCGCCACAAACTTTGAGCGCGCTGTTTGCCGCGCAAGATCCGTCTCAATCATCTTCATCGACAAGCCGGTCCGATGCGTTGAAGGATTTGTTCTCGAAACTCGACAGCAACGGCGACGGGCAAATTAGCAAATCGGAATTTGAATCCAATCTGGGGGCGGGTGGCACCAACACAGCCAACGCCGACAGCGTGTTCGGCAAGCTCGATACCAATGGTGACGGCTCCGTCAGCCTCGATGAATTGTCAGCCGCTCTAAAAGGCAAGGGTGGCGGACACGGTCACCATCACGCTCACGGAGCAGGCGGCGGCAAGGGCGGTCAGGATGCGCTGTTGCAGGCGCTCGACGGCGCGTCGAGCACGTCGACCACCAATTCCGATGGGTCGACGACGACGACCATGACCTATTCCGACGGCACGACAGTTACGATGAACTCGCCGGCGGCGGCATCCAAAAATTCCAGCGCGTCCAACAGCGCTTCGTCATCCTACAATCTGGTCGAGAAGATGATCCAGAAGCAGGCCGACGCACTCGCGCTCTCGGCCAAGCATTCGTTGTCAGTCAGCGTCTGATCTGACGGCGGCGATCTGCCCCGGTGAGACGGTGCAAATCCTATTCGACCAAGCACTAACTCTACACACCCCTGATTGCAGCCGACGCAGAATGCGAAGGCTGCATTCGCATTAACAGGGTGTTTGCGTCCGTGAAATTCCCGACTGTATTAAATCGAAAATCGGTCCTTCCAGGACGGCAATGCGCCGGCTAAGGGAAGCGCGCTGGCTTCATAAATGCCGCGAGCGATGGCGCGTGCGACCACGTTGGCCGCTACAGCGCCCAACTCGGTCAAGCCGAATAGTGGGTCAATTTGTTTTGCGCCTGTTGCCGCCGCAAATACGACATCGCCATCGAGCGGCGCGTGCACCGGATAAATTGCTCGCGCAAATCCGGTCTGCGCGATCATTGCGAGGCGTTTTGCCTGTGGCTTGGTGAGAATGGCGTCAGTCACCACCACGGCGAGAGTTGTGTTCTCAACCGCGGTTGCGGCCGCTCCACCTTTAATGCGTATCGCGAGCATGTCGGGTTTAAATGAAGGAGGCTGACCGCGTTCGCCGAATTCGCCGTTCTGTTCGAAGGGCGCAGCCCAAAACCACGGCCCATCGCCGACAGTGACCGTGCCGACGGCGTTTACGACCGCAATCGCGCCGACCGAAACACCGCCGTCGGTTCTCGCAGACGCCGATCCTAGGCCGCCCTTGAGTGTGGACGTGGTCGCACCGAGACCGGCGAGACCGGCACCGACACTGCCGAGCATAAAGTCGGTGCTGGCGGCGGCTGCGGCTGCATAGCCGAGATCGCGATACGGTGCGAAGCGGCCCCATTTTTTGTTTCCGCCGTTCAGTAAGTCAAAACAAACGGCACCCGGAACAATCGGAATCACCGCGTCGGCAATTTTGAATCCGCGGCCCTTTTCGGCAAGCCAAGCTTGTACGCCACCGCCTGCCTCAAGCCCGAAGGCCGAGCCGCCCGAGAGTGCGATCGCATCGATTTTCTCCACGGTGTTCGCCAGATCGAGCAGCGCACCTTCTCGTATTCCGGGGCCCCCACCACGGACGTCCATCGCAGCAACAACAGCTTGGTCGAATACGATCGCCGTGACACCTGAGGCAAGTGCCACATCGTCGGCATGGCCAACACGAACACCTGCAATATCGGTGACGAGGTTTTTCATTGAATCCCGGCTTTTCCAGACCAGATGATCGCATGTTATGTCATGGGTCAACTTGCCGCGCGATGCTGTGTGGCGTCATCACAGCCGATCACAACGCCGTGGGAACGGTTTGCAGATATTGTTCGCGGATGCGATTTTGGTCCATCTGGCACATACAACGAAACTATGCCCTATGCCGATCCGTAGATAACGTTGAGTTAGCGACATTTCCGATTCTCCATCGGCCCAAAGGCGGCGCATTTCATGAAGTCCGACATTTCCGTCTATGCGGCTTTCGCGGCTGGCCTCATTAGCTTTTTGTCGCCTTGCGTGCTGCCGCTCGTGCCGCCCTATCTCGTCTATCTCACGGGTGCCACCATTGAACACGTCAACAACGATGAGGAGCAAAAGGCCACGCGCCGCGCGGTGATGATCGCCGCATTGGTTTTCGTGTTGGGATTTTCCACAGTGTTCGTCGCACTCGGTGCAAGTGCCAGCTACATCGGCGGCTTCATTCGCGCATGGTCGGCGGAGTTCTCCATTCTTGCCGGCGTCGTCATCATAATCATGGGACTTCATTTTCTTGGTCTCACGCGGATCGGTTTTTTGATGCGCGAAGGCCGTCTGACGGCTCCGAAACCTGTCGGCTTATGGGGCGCCTATGTGATGGGCCTCGCTTTTGCGTTCGGCTGGACGCCGTGCATCGGTCCTATTCTCGCGGCGATCCTGTCGGTGGCGGCCTCGGAAGCGACGGTGACAAAGGGCGCAGGGTTGCTTGCGGTTTATTCGGCGGGTCTCGGCATTCCATTCCTGATTGCGGCTTTCATGGTCGAGCAATTTTCATCCGTCTTTGCGCGCATGAAGAAACATCTGGCAACTGTCGAGCGCGTTATGGGTGTGCTGCTGGTGCTGACCGGCGTTGCATTTCTGACCGGTGGCGTATCTTGGGTTAGCATTTGGTTGCTGGAGACCTTCCCGTCGCTGCAGAATTTCGGCTGATGCCCAAGCGAAAACCGCTCCGGTTGCCCGGAGCGGTTGGCTATAAAACCTACAGAAGGGATCAGGTGCCTTTGCCGGGCTCTATCTCGGCGTAGTTGCCCTTGGCATCCCATCGATACACGACATAGTCGAGTAGCTTGATGTCGCCTTTGGCGTCGAATGACAGCTTGCCGAGAACGGTATCCCATTCGCCGGCCTTGATGGTGTCGATAACTTTTTTGGCGTCGGTTGAACTGGTTTTCGCGACAGCCTGCGACCAGATCTGGAATGCCGCGTAGGTGTAGAGCGTGTAACCTTCCGGATCGATACCCTTTGACTTGAACTTCTCGACGATGGCTTTCGCGGTTGTCTTATTGCGCGGGTCAGGGCCGAATGTGAAAAGCGTGCCTTCTGCGGCTGGTCCCGTAATCGATGCGAATTCCTTGTCGTTCATGGCGTCGCCAGCCATAAGAAGCGTCTTCATTCCTTGGTCGCGCATTTGGCGCACGATCAGTCCGGCTTCCTGATGATAGCCACCGACATAGACCAGATCGATATTCTCGCGCTTCAATCGCGAAACGATCGAGTTAAAATCCTTGTCACCCTTGTTGTAGGACTCGAACAGTTTCTCCTGCAAGCCGCCCGCGTTAAGCGCCTTCTTGGTTTCATCCGCGAGGCCTTTGCCGTAAGTCGTCTTGTCGTTGAGTATCGCGATGTTCTTCCCCGCATACGCTTTCAGGATGTAGGTCGCGGCGACGAGCCCCTGCTGGTCGTCACGGCCACAAACGCGCAGCACGTTGGTCAGCTTGCGTTCGGTAAAGAGCGGATTGGTCGAAGCCGGCGTGATCTGGAGCACATTGCCGTCGGCATAGGCTTCGGACGCAGGGATTGATGAGGAGGAACAGAAGTGTCCCGCTACAAAGGGTACGCTGGCGCTTGCGATTTTTTCTGCAACCGAGCGGGCCTGCTTCGGATCGCAAGCGTCGTCGCCAACCTGAAGGGCGAGGTTTTTTCCAAGCACGCCGCCAGCGGCATTGATGTCGGCGACTGCGAGATCTGCGCCATTCTTCATCTGACGGCCGAAAGCGGATTCGCTGCCTGTCATCGGGCCCGCAACTGCGACTGGGATAGGCTTCATGAGATCCTCATCGAGTTTAAAGTCCGGACGGCGCCGGTTTCACGGTATTGTCGGCTGAATTTTGAATGAAGTCATTGGCAAATTTCGTCGCTTCTTACACCTTTGATGGCGCATCTTGCCGCAGCCGCCAGCTCAGCGGGCCGTTTGGCTCATACAGCCAATAATACTGGCGGACCATCTGTTGCGCTCGAGTGTGCTGGAATGACAGGCAGGCAATCGCAATCAGTACGAATGTTTCCATCGCATAAGTGCGAGGCAGAACAAGCGTCTCGTTGAACAGGGCGAAATGCACGAAACGAACGGCCAGACCCATGGGGATCATCGAGGCGGCTGCAACCCAAATGCCGCGCCAGGTCGCGGCAATGGCCCGGCCTGCCAGAAATGCACAGCCGCCGCCGAGCACTAATGTGACGAAAAGTACCTGAGAGATATTTTCGCTGGAATAGAACATCAATGCCGCCCGCCTTCGAGATAGGCCGAGCGGATTTCAGGCCGTGCGAGCAATTCCGAGCCGGTGCCGCTCAGTGTAATCAGCCCATTGACCATGACGTAACCGCGATGCGCAAGCTTAAGCGCGTGATTAGCGTTCTGCTCAACGATCAGGACGGTGAGTCCATCTTGCTTGTTGAGCGTGCGGATAGCATCGAAGATTTGTCGCGCAATCAAGGGCGCAAGCCCTAGTGACGGTTCATCTAGCATCAACAGGCGAGGGCGGCTCATCAATGCGCGGCCGATGGCAAGCATTTGCTGTTCTCCACCGGAGAGCGTGCCGCCGCGCTGGGTCATGCGTTCTTTGAGTCTGGGAAATAATGTGAGTACGCGTTCAAGACTCGATAAGCGTTCGGCGTCCGTGTTGACGGCAACGGTGTCCGCGCCCATACGCAGATTTTCAGCGACCGTCATGCGCGGGAAAATTCGACGCCCTTCCGGTGCCTGCGCGATCCGCAAGCGCGCCACGAGATGAGTCGGGATTTGCGTAATATCCTCACCGTCGAATTCGATCGCGCCTGATCGCGGGCGCGGTTTGCCAAACACGGACATCATAAGTGTCGATTTCCCTGCGCCATTCGAGCCGATCAGGGCGACGATCTCTCCCGGCGCGATGTCCAGATCGACACCCTTCAGCGCTTCAATGTTGCCGTAAGCTGCGACCAATTTGCGAATGGCAAGCAATGGTGTTTCGGGTCTGGTCACGTTCCGCCCTCCATCACCTTGAGCGCGGTTTCTTCGTCCGCACCCAAATAGGCGGCAATGACTTTCGGATCATTCCGAATTTGCTGCGGCGTACCCGCCGCGATCTTGACGCCGTAATCCAGCACGAAGATGCAATCCGAAATGCCCATGACCACTGACATGTCGTGCTCGATGAGCAGTATTGAGGTGCCGTGATCTTTCCGGATCGCGAGAAGCAGTGTGTTCAATTCCTCGCTTTCGCGCGCGTTCAGTCCCGCTGCCGGCTCATCGAGGCATAGAAGCGCCGGTTCGGAACACATCGCACGCGCGATTTCCAGCCGTCGCTGGTCACCGTAGGGAAGATTGCCCGCCGCATCATCGGCACGATTGGTCAATCCGATACGATCGAGCCAATACCGCGCCAATTCGATTGCTCGATTTTCCGCGCGGCGGAAACCGGGTGCACCAATCAGCCCCAGAAACGAATAGCCCGATGCGCGCATCAGCGAATTATGTTGCGCAACCATCAGGTTTTCCAAAGCGGTCATGCCAGCGAACAGACGGATGTTCTGAAACGTGCGCGCGACCTTCGCGACTTTTGAAATTCGATAATCGAACAGACGCTCGAGCAGGAATTCGCGGCCATCGTCCTGCGTCAGCCGTATCGTGCCGGTCGTGGGTTTATAAAATCCGGTGATGCAGTTAAAGACGGTGGTTTTCCCCGCACCATTGGGTCCGATAAGGGCCGTAATGTCACCGCGCTTCGCGGTGAACGACAAATCGTTGACAGCGACAATGCCGCCGAAGCGCATCGACAGATGTGCAATATCGAGAATGTCTTTCGCGGCCGCAGCGTCTTTCATCCGCGGCCTTCCTTGACCATCGTCGATGAAATCGCCGCCGGCTTCTGCAGGAATAAGGTCGGCGCACGATGTCCTATCAGGCCGCGCGGCCGCCAGATCATCAGCAGCACCATCGCCGAGCCGAATACCAGCATTCGGAATTGTTCGAAGCCGCGAAACAATTCGAAGCCGCCGATCATCGCGACTGCTGCGAGCGCGACGCCAAGTTGTGAGCCCATGCCGCCCAAAACGACGATTGCGAGTACCAGCGCCGATTCCTGGAACGTAAAGGATTCGGGGCTGATAAAGCCCTGACGCGTGGCGAAGAACGCGCCTGCAAAGCCGCCGAACATTGCACCCGTCGCAAATGCCGTGAGTTTAGTTTTGGTCGTGTTAATGCCGAGCGCGCGGCAGGCGACTTCATCCTCACGCAATGCTTCCCACGCGCGGCCGATGGGCAATCGGCGAAGACGTATCGTCACCCAGTTTGTGAGAAGCGCGAGCGCGAGGATGAGATAAAACAGGAAGACGACACGGTGCGTCGGCGAGAAGGCGACACCTAGTTTTGCCGCAAGGCCGTCCTCGCTATTGGTTAGCGGAATTCCAAAGAAGGTCGGGCGTGGAATTCCTGTGATGCCATTGGGGCCGCCGGTGACCTTTTGCCAGTTCAGTAAAATGAGCCGGATGATTTCGCCGAATGCCAGTGTAACGATTGCAAGGTAGTCGCCACGCAATCGCAGGACGGGAAAGCCAAGCAGCACGCCCCAGAACGCGGCAAGGATTCCAGCCAATGGAAGGCAGACCCAAAACGACAGGCCGAACGTCGTTGCAAGCAAAGCGTAGGAGTAAGCGCCGACCGCGTAGAACGCGACGTAGCCGAGGTCCAGAAGCCCCGCGAGGCCGACAACGACATTAAGACCCCAACCGAGCATCACGTAAGTGAGCACGAGGATGCCGAGATCGAGAATGTAGCGCTGATCGTAGAAAATTACTGGTACGAGAAACGTGAAGATCAACAACGTAGGGGCTACCAAGCGACGAAGTTTTATCAGCGTACCTTCAACTGACGGCGGCACGATGGACGCTAAAGTGGTCGGGCGGATCGACCCGCGCAGCAACTCGACCAAAATGCTTCCTGCAAAAACGCCGACGACAAGTATCGCGAGATCGCCAAAACGTGTCCAGTAGATCAACTGGCCGGTCGGGCCGGCTTCAGTACGAACGCCGATCATGAGAGAGAAAAGCACGAGCGCGACGAGCGCGCTCAACAACGATTTCTTGAGAATGAAGGCGACGTTATGTGCTGGGTCCGCTGTTGCGCGCACGACGGGGTCGATTGTGCGCGTCACGTTGTCTCTCAGACTTTTTCGACTTCCGGGCGGCCGAGCAGGCCGGTCGGAAGAAAGATAAGAACGACGATTAGAATGGAGAATGCGGCGACGTCTTTATATTCAGACGTGAAGTAGGCTGACCAGAATGTTTCGATCAGGCCGATTAGCAGGCCGCCGAGCATTGCGCCGGGAAGAGAGCCGATGCCGCCGAGCACGGCTGCGGTAAACGCCTTGATGCCCGCAACGAAGCCCATGAAGAAATCGACGACGCCGTAATAGAGCAGGTACATCATGCCTGCGACCGCTGCGAGCGCGGCGCCGATCACGAATGTCATCGAGATGGTACGGTCGACATCGACGCCGAGCAGCGCGGCCATGGTCTGATCCTGCTCGCAGGCGCGCATGTCCCGGCCAAGCCGCGTGCGGGCCACCAGCCAGGAGAAAATTGCAAGCAGGATGACCGTGGTGACGACCACGATGATCTGGATGTTCGAGAGCTGCACCACGAACCCGTCGCGCTCGAACAGCGTGTGCCCGCCCGTAATGACGGGGGGGACCGGCTTGACGCGCGCGCCCTGCGACACCTGCGCGTAATTGGTCAGCACAAACGACATGCCGATGGCGGACAGCATCGGCGCGAGGCGGAATGATTGCCGCAGCGGGCGATAGGCGATCCGCTCCACGGTCCAGCCGTACAGCGCGGTGATCGCCATCGCGACCAGCAGCACCAGAAGCAGGATGACCGGAACGGTAGTCAGGCCGATGGAGACAAGGATGAGAAACGTGATCAGGGCGATGAAGCCGCCGATCATGAAGATGTCGCCATGGGC
>JAPLPA010000260.1 GCA_026400415.1 Afipia sp.
GAAATTCTGCGCGTGATCGACTCACTTCAGTTGACCGCCAAGCACAAGGTCGCAACGCCTGCCGATTGGAAACAGGGCGAGGATGTCATCATCGCCGGATCGGTGAACGACGAAGACGCGAAGAAGACCTATCCGGGCGGCTGGAAGTCTCCGAAGCCGTATATACGGATCGTGCCGCAGCCCAAATAGGCGTCAAGTAACGCCTGCGCCGCAATGCTTAAATGAAAAGGGACGCCTCGCGCGTCCCTTTTTTTATGCTGCGAAACTTGAGCGTCTCACAACCGCTGCCCGATCCAGTTTGCGATCATAAGACCCAACGTCGAAGCCACGGCAGTGACGAACGTGCCCCACGCAATATCGACGACCACTACCGTCCATTCCCAATGCTTCAACAGCGACATGCTGGTGAGCTCGAACGTCATGTAACAAAAGAATCCGAACAGCGCGCCGTAAAGCAAGGTCGTCTGCGCCGTCGCAGCGTTACCGCTCACAAAAATCAGAATGCCGACCACGTAGAGCAGATAAAATAAAATCGCCGGAGCCAGCCGCACAGTCCCCAGCATGTCGCCGACCTGCGAGGTGAAAAGTCCCTTCGCGACGACACCGAGGAACAGGAAATCCAGCGGAACGATGACCAGCAGCGTCGCGACATAGAGAATGAGGTTACGCTTCATGGCGATCTCCCAAATGACTAGAAACACTGAGGTTTAAACGGCGGACGGACGAAATTGTTTCAACAGACACACGCAATGGCCAAACGGTGACGAACTTGGAATCGAATGGCGAAATTGCGGCTGCCCTGATGGCAGAAGAACGTACGCATGGAAACGCCTCCGGTTTCAACCGGCAGCGTTGGAAGCCTGAATAGTCCGCAATCCGTCAGGCCGCGCGGACGCCGTCGAGGAATTTCGAGACCTCGGCTTTGAGTTGCAGACTGTCGCTGCAGAGACTCTGCGCCGATTTCAGAATCTCATCGGATGTCTCGCCGGTCTCGTTCGCGCCGGTTGCGACATTGCCGACATTGGTGGCGACTTCCGACGTCACGTTCGCGGCCGCCTGAACGCTGCGCGCGATCTCCTGTGTGGCTGCGCCCTGTTGATCGACGGCGGCTGCAATCGACGTGGCAATGTCACTGATGCGCTCGATGGTCTGGCCGATGGCCTTGATCGCCGAGACCGATTCCTGCGTCGCCGATTGCATGTTGACGATGTGGCTGCTGATTTCGTCGGTCGCTTTCGCGGTCTGACCCGCAAGCGTTTTGACTTCCTGCGCCACGACCGCAAAGCCGCGTCCCGCCTCGCCTGCGCGCGCGGCTTCGATGGTGGCGTTGAGCGCAAGCAGATTGGTTTGCTCCGCGATAGAAGTAATGAGCTTCACCACGTCGCCGATGCGGTCGCCCGCCTTCGACAAGTCGGCCATCCGTTGGTCGGTTGCCACCGCCTGCTTCACGGCTTCAGCCGCGATGCCATTGGATTCCTGAACCCGGCGGCTGATCTCGGTGATGGACGTTGCCATTTCTTCAGAAGCTGCCGCAGCATTGCGCACATGATCCGACGCCTGCGTCGATGCATCGGCGGATTCGCTGGAGAGTTGCGCCGTCGAACGCGCGGTTTCGGTGAGATGCCGTGCGGCGATCTCGAACTGATTGGATGAAGTCAGCACCTTGTCGATAATGCCCCCGACATCAGACTGGAATTCATCCACAAAGCCAAGCAGTTCAGCCTTCCGGCGTTCCGACGCTTCCGCTTCGGCGTTCTTGCGTTCCGCCTCCAACCGTCGGCGCTCAAGAGAATTGTTCTTGAAGACGCCAATAGTGCGCGCGATGGCACCGATCTCGTCATGACGCTCCACGTGATCGATCTGCACGTCCGGCCTGCCCTCTGCAAGCGAGGTGAGTGTCGTTGTCACTGAATTCAGCGGACCTGTGATACGGCGCACCGCCAGCATTGTGAGCAACAGCACCAGGATGGCGCCCGCAGCCGCCGCGATCGACATCATCGAAATGGAATGGAACAGCATGGCATCGAGCGCAGCCATCGGAATGCCGACGTAAAGAATGCCGACGACCCTGCCGCCGGTGTCGAACACCGGCTGGTAGGCTGTGATGAACGACTTGCCGAACAAAACGGCCGGCCCCTTGTAGGCCTGACCGCTACGGAGGACGGGCTGACCCGGATGATCCGCCGCAAGCTGAGTGCCTACAGCACGATCGCCGTTTTCTTTCTTAACGTTGGTGGTTCGGCGCACGAATTGCTTGGTCGCCTCGTCGTACACGAACACGGTTGCATTGCCGCCGATATACGACGTCGCACGGTCGACCGTTGAATGTTCCTTGAAGTCAGGCATCGCGGAAATTTCAACGGGACTGATCGTTCCTTCCTTCAAAGTGACTTTGGCCTCGGGATAGGCTTCGGCGAAAGCGAGCGTGAGGGTTCGTAGATTGGTCTCGATATCGGATTTGGCGCGCGCGTCGAATTCATTGCTCAATGACCAGTAAGCCGCGCCCACGACCAGCGACGTATTTACTGCGATCAGGACCGCAGCGCAGATGATAGCTTTGGTTCCAAGCTTCAATCGCAGAAAACCAAGCGAATCCTTGCCTAAACCAAACGCCATGACCGGCTGCCCCTGGACGACCTGTGTACGGATAACGCTAAATTTTGACAGTTTATGTTTACCGCTCCATTAAAGATTGAGGCCGGACACGCGTTCGGCGCAGGAACCCCGGATGCTTTGTCCGGGCAGGCACCGATCACGGAACCGCATGGCAAGCAAGAAAAGCGACGCACCCCTCGTTGTCTGGTTCCGCGACGACCTTCGGCTTTCAGATCACGCGGCACTTCACGCCGCCTCCGAATCCGGCGCGCCGATGATCTGCGTTTTCATTCTCGATGAAGACAGCGCATCGCTACGCCCTCCACGAGCCCGCCCGCGCGGCGGCGCATCGCGATGGTGGCTCGCACAATCGCTGAAAGCATTGCAGGCGAGCCTTGTAAAACTTGGACAGACGCTGGTTTTGCAACGTGGCGCGTCGGCAGACGTGTTGGTGAAACTCGCGCTCGAAACTCAATCGGAGTCTGTATTGTGCATCGGCAGCGACATTGCTGCCGAAAAGCAGCTTGAGGCGGATGTCGCATCAGCACTCGACAAAAACGGCGCGGCGCTGAGAGTTTTTCCGAGCGACCTTCTGGTCAAGCCGGAAAATGTACGCAACGCGGAAGGCCGCGGCCTGCGCGTATTCACACCGTTCTGGAAACGCGTACTGAACCTTGGCGATCCGGCGAAACCTCTGCCCGCACCGAAGAAGCTCGCCTCCGGTCCGAACGTCAAAGGCGACGACCTCAAATCATGGAAACTCGAACCGTCAAAACCCGACTGGGCCGGAGGCTTGCGCGAAACATGGACGCCAGGCGAATACGCCGCGCAAGCAAGGCTGAAGGATTTTCTGGACAACGACGTCAAAGGCTACGCGACATTGCGCGATAGACCGGACCGCGACAACACCTCGCGCTTGTCGCCGCATTTGCGGTTCGGTGAAATCTCGCCACGGCAAATCTGGTATGCGGCAAACTTCGCCTCGGCACGAAAGCCCACACTGTCGAGTGACATTGCAAAATTTATGAGCGAAGTGGGCTGGCGCGAATTCTCGCGGCACCTGTTGCATGACCTGCCTCAACTGGCGGAGAAAAACCTGCAGCCGTCGTTCGATGAGTTTCCGTGGAAGCGCGACGCCAAGGCGTTGCGTGCCTGGCAACGCGGCCTCACCGGCTACCCGATTGTCGATGCCGGCATGCGCGAACTTTGGCACACAGGCATCATGCACAACCGCGTGCGCATGGTGGTGGCATCGTTTCTGGTCAAGCATCTGCTGATCGACTGGCGCGACGGGGAAAAATGGTTTTGGGATACGCTCGTGGACGCAGACCCAGGCAGCAATCCGGCAAGCTGGCAGTGGGTTGCGGGATCGGGCGCAGATGCCGCGCCCTATTTCCGTGTGTTCAATCCGATGTTGCAGGGAGTGAAATTCGATCCTGATGGCATCTATGTTTCGAGATGGGTGCCTGAACTGTCGAAGCTGTCGCCAAAATTCATCCATTCGCCCTGGGAAGCAACGCCGATGGAGCTGGCAGCGGCAGGTGTGGTGCTTGGCAAAACTTATCCGGAGCCGATCATCGATCACAAGATTGGCCGCGAACGCGCGCTGGCGGCCTACGCAAAAACGCGCAAATAATTACGGCCGCTGAATTTCAACCAACACACGCTGAAGCGGTTTTGCCGAGACCTGAATCGGCCCGCTGAACGGCACATCCATATCAATGATGAGATAGATCGCCGCTGCGATCAGCGCAGCGGAGCCGATGAAGCTCGCAGCCACAACGGCATTGCGCGGCGCGCGATAGCCGAAGCTCGCAAAAATCAGCATGAGCCACGCCACCAGCATGACAATCATCGGCACCGGAATCGTACCCTCGGATTGTTCGACGATGGTCCAGCGGCGTTCGACAATCCTGTGGAATTAATTGAGAGCATCGTCCCAGCGCGCGATATGTTCAGTGCCCTTCGGCGAAATCGCGCGCAGGTTTTTCCCGACCGCATTGAGCAATTCTTCCGACACCCGATCGCCTTCATCGGGTTTGCTAACGCGCCCGTCGCTGACGGCGTGCTTCAGATAGGTCAGCAGACTGTCGCGCGTGTCCTTTGCCTCGGCGCCATAGAGCAGCAGCGTCCTGTCGAACAGGATCAACTCTGTGGCGTAGGCGTGGACGTTCTGATCGACCTGCTCGAATGTCGTCTTGGCGGAATTCAGCATCAGGCCGAGCAGCAGCGATGCCATGACGACGAACAATCCGGCGAGCGAGCGCACGACCTGATGGGTTTCGTCCTGATCCGGAATGCAGTGATAGGCGCGCTGACTAATGAGCGACGCTGCGAGGAGGCAGAGGAAAATAATAACGGCGATAACGATGTCGCGCATGATGCTTAGCCCCGATGTCCGATGCGTTTTCGCATTCGGCCATCGGTCCCGCAAGAGTGTCGCTAGCTCCCCGGCGAGACTTCGGTTTTGACGGGGCGGTTGACCAGCAGCACGGCGGCGGCGCAGATCGCCATGCCGATGATCGACACGCTATCCAGACGCTCGTTGAACAACACATAAGCCATGAAAGCCGTCGTCGCCGGCACGAGATAGAACAGGCTGGCCACGCTCGTTGCAGCAGAGTGACGGATCAACCAATACAGCAATCCGATGGAGCCGATCGACAACACCACGGTGAGCCACGCCAGCGCGAGAATGAATTCCGTGGTCCAGTGCACGACGCGCGTCTCGAAGACAAACGCGCCCGCTGTGAAAAATAATCCTGCGGCGACGAACTGGATAAGGTTGCCGCTGCGCCAGTCGATCTTGGTGCAGAAACGTTTCTGATAGAGGGTGCCGAGTGTGATGCTCACCAGCGCCACGCCGGTCGCGAACCAACCCCAACCGACGTCGCCCGACATGCTACGGCTATGGAGCACCAGAATTGTCCCGGCGAGACCGACCAGCAGGCCTGTCCATTGCAGCGGCGTGACACGCTCGCCTAACCAGCGGTTCGCGAGCGTCGATGTGAGGATGGGCTGGAGGCCGGGAATGAGAGCGGACAATCCTGCCGGCACCGAATGATAGATCGCAACCGCCGTGCCGGCGAGATAGAAGCCGTGCACCAGAAGTCCCGCGACCGCGCTGTGCGCGAAGCCCTTTGTGTTCGGCCATTTCGGCCGCCAGATCGCAACCACGATGGCCATCAGCGCCACGACGAATGCCATGCGGATCGCCAGATAGGTCAGCGGCTCGGATCCACCGAGCACGTATTTAGTGCCGATGAAACCCGTGCTCCAAAGCAGCACGAACAGCGCAGGCGCCGCACGCGCTGCGAATTGCTCGAATTCAGAATCGGTTTTTGTCTTGGGCATTTGCGCGCCTGATTGCCAAACCTTATGCTATCGGGCAATCGCCAAATGCGCCGGGCTCCTGCCCGCAAATGCATCGAAGAAGAGGACACATCATGGACGTTCGCGCCGCCGTCGCCATCGCCGCCGGAAAGCCGCTGGAAATCACCACGGTGCAACTCGAAGGCCCGCGCGAGGGCGAAGTCATGATCGAGGTGAAAGCGACCGGCGTGTGTCATACCGATGAATTCACGCTGTCGGGCGCGGACCCCGAAGGTTTGTTTCCCGCAATCCTCGGCCATGAAGGCGCGGGTGTGGTTGTGGATATCGGCAAGGGTGTGACCAGCGTGAAGAAAGGCGATCACGTCATCCCCTTGTATACGCCGGAATGCCGCCAGTGTCCGTCATGTCTTTCGCGCAAGACAAATCTCTGCACTGCGATCCGCGCCACGCAGGGTCAGGGGCTGATGCCGGACGGCACGTCGCGGTTTTCACTCGGCGGAAAACCGATCCATCACTACATGGGCACCTCGACATTCGCGAATTACACCGTGCTGCCGGAAATCGCGGTCGCGAAAATCCGCGAGGACGCGCCGTTCGACAAGGTCTGCTACATCGGCTGCGGCGTCACCACCGGCATCGGCGCCGTCATCAACACTGCGAAAGTCGAGCAAGGCGCGAAAGCCATCGTGTTCGGTCTCGGCGGCATCGGGCTGAACGTGCTGCAGGGGCTACGGCTCGCAGGTGCCGACATGATTATCGGCGTCGACATCAACAACGACCGCAAGGCGTGGGGCGAGCGCTTCGGCATGACGCACTTCGTCAATCCGAACGATGTCGGAAAAGACCTCGTCCCTCACCTCGTCAACATGACGAAAAGTGGAGCCGATCAAATCGGCGGCGCGGACTATACGTTCGACTGCACGGGCAATGTCACGGTGATGCGGCAGGCACTGGAGGCGTGCCATCGTGGTTGGGGGCAGTCCATCGTGATTGGCGTTGCCCCGTCAGGCGCGGAGATTTCAACGCGGCCGTTTCAGCTGGTCACCGGTCGCGTCTGGAAAGGCACTGCGTTCGGCGGCGCGCGTGGCCGCACCGACGTGCCTAAAATCGTCGACTGGTACATGCAGGGAAAAATCCAGATCGACCCGATGATCACGCACGTGATGCCACTCAACGACATCAACAAGGCGTTCGACCTGATGAAGCGCGGGGAATCGATCCGCGGCGTCGTGACGTTCTAAGCCCTCAGCAAAACGGAGAAGCCCTATGGAGCGATATTATCCCGTCGCACTCGTCACCCTCGCCTGCGGCCTTTTGCTGTTCGGCATGGCCACCGTCGTCGCACGCACGCACGGCAAAACCGGAATTCAGCCGCCCACAATGACCGGTCATCCCGATCTCGAGAACGCGGTTCGCGGACACATGAACACGATTGAATGGCTGCCCATATTCCTGCCGTCGATGTGGCTGTTTGCAATCTACTGGAACGCCAACTGGGCTGCAGCGCTCGGCGCGATCTGGATTTTCGGCCGGATACTTTATTTCGTGGGTTACACGAGGGCACCGAACAAACGCTTCGCGGGTTTCGGCATTCAGACCACGGCTGCCATGGTGTTGCTGTTGGGGGCGCTGGGGCGGATCATTTATCTAATGGCGTCGTGACGCTTCAGAAAAATTCTTCCGGGCACGGATCCGCGATGGTCCACAGGTCGCGTCCGTTCTTGATTTTCTTCATCTCGGTGGTGAGCCCGCCATTGCGGCCTAGCCACGCTTTCACCGGCTGCGGATAATACGACATCAGGTCGGAGGTGCCCTCCGTGCTCGTCACCTTGATGCCGAAGGTGAACGCCTTGTCGTAATAAGCCTGATGAAATCCGATGCTGGCGCGCGGCGTCACGCAGATCTTGTTCTTCGGCACGATGCCAAAAACAAGAGTACACGCCGAATTGCAGATGCCGTCGATGATGACGCGCTCGTGGTTTTTCGCGATGCGCTCGTACTTCGCCTTGTATTCCTCGACATAGCCGCCGTGGTCGCGCGTGATGCGCAAATCCGCATGCGCGGGCGCGCAGAGCATGAGCGACACAAGCAGGATCGGCAAATATGTAAGGCGCATGAGCATCGACATTGAACGTCAGCGGGACTGGGTTCGAGAAACACCAGAACTCTGGCGGGACTGTGTTGGAAAACCGTTAAATGCAGCGGCGGAACCGGCCTGCCCGCAGGTCCTTAGACCCTTGAAAATCAGCAGGAAAAAGCGGTTTTGTGAGCGCTGGCGGGGCTGGCATCGCGCGCGCGCTCCGCTATGGTGCGCCGACGCGCTCGTAGCTCAGCTGGATAGAGCATCGGATTTCGATTCCGAGGGTCGGGAGTTCGAATCTCTCCGAGCGCGCCAGCAAAATCAAACACTTAAGTTTCGACGCAAATAACGCCTTTCGATTCGGGGAGCCCCTCTGGAAACTTTTCTAGTTTCGAGGCCCTCCCCACTTTTTTCCGCGAGCCCTTAATTTGTATCGATCAATGTCTGCTTTCAGGACAAGAGCAGACGTTTGAACTGCGGTAGGATGAGTCCGCTTATGACCCAAAGCGGAAGTTCATCAGTTATGCACTTCGCGCGAAAAAAAATAATTGATCTCACAAACTCTAATGCATCGGACGAAAGTCTTTCCGGTGCTGAATTTGGCAGATAAGATGATTTATGTTGGCCCTAGCAGAAATTGGGAATTTTATGAAGTACGTTCTCGCCTGGATTTTTATGTTTGGACTTATGAGCCCATTGTTTGCTGCCGCGCCGAAAGAGTTATACGGCAAGTCCGTTACCGTTACATGGTCAGAAGCGCGCGACGAAAAAGTAATTGAAATTGGCCGTATACGGCATAGGACGCGCGGTGGTGAGTTTATCCTTTATGTGAGTTCTGCCGGTCGTGTCTTCAATCGTTTGAGCTATGCCTACGCTCAGGGGTTGCTCTTCGACTACAACGGAAAAAATGCGCAGGGAAAGGACACGTCCGATCAGATTGGCGGTCAGTCGGGTGGTTTTGAGAATCGGCAAGTTAGCTTTCAGGACCGGTCCTTGTCAGTTCTGACTGCCCTTGGCGGAGGGGCGCGTTCTCTGACCGTGACTTTCGATCAAACGTTTGCCGGGTGTTCAGCAACAATCGTCACTGGAAAGGAATCAGGAAGCGGCACTGTAAAAACGAAGGTGCACGGAGAAGTTGGAATAGAAATTGTTTCCATATCTACGAGTAGCGCTTACTGCACAATAAGCGCGGGAAACCGTTTCGGAGGGTAGTTACCGAGCCATATGGTGGCACGCCAACCGCGTAATGGAAATAATCCACGGCCACCCAGACCGCCTACGACGGCGTTTTACCTTATTGCAAATTGTCCAGCCTGTGATGGCCGTATTTGGCACAGAGCAGACCAACATCGCTCTCGAATGGATGTCGGCTTAATGACTTACAGTGCACTGTCGGCGCAGATTCGGACGCTTCCGATTATCACCTAAAACGATATCGTGTCGCTGGCCATCCTTTTGTTGCGTTGTATTGTGTTGGAAGCCGGCACTGGGAGCGAGATGAGGCGACACGAGTTTTTCGGAGCTACCGCTGGACTGGCAACACGATCAGATTAAGCTACGAATCTTTTGAGCAACTGGGAAACTTTTACGTCTGGTTCGGCTCAGACGCTCAAGTTCTGATTTGGACAATGTGCAGCTGATCGTAGGAGAAATTCAAGATAACGCAGCCCGAGCGCGCCATGGCAGCCCAACGGCCAGTAAACGCGTTCGGCACCGAATTCTTTTTTAAAATTTTGAAAAACCTGATCGTTTCTAGCTTCAACATAACAAGGGAGAGCACATTTGAAATACATGCTGACATGGACCGAACGTTCGCAGGGATCGCCGTTAGAATACGAGAATGCACAGAAGCGAATTCTAGAGGTCTTCACGCAATGGAAGGCACCCGGGAATTTCAAGATCGAGATGTTCGTAATCCGCGTCGGCGATTGGGGCGGATACATGCTGGTTGACTGCGATGAACCGGCAGCGGTTCACAAATTCTGTTCGATGCTGCCCGCCTTCGTATTCGAGGCGCGGCCTGTCATTCCGATCGACGACGCAGTCCGGGTCGAACTTGAAGCGATCGCATTCCGTGATGGGCTCAAAAGCAAGTAGGCGTTGTTGATACAGTTGAATTGCGATTTCGGAGGCCGCAATGGCAATTCTTTCACGCTGCTTGATCGCTGCTGTGTCGTGGAGCTTTCTGCCCGGCGCGCCGTTCGCTCGGGCCGACGGATCTGTCTCATCGCTACGCATGGGTTACGGCGCGCCCACCATGGCGATCTTCAATCAATTCCTGTCGGTGATCGACCAGTACAACGCGTCGGGCGAACGCTTTCGCATCGACAGTCACTGTCAATCGGCCTGCACGATGTTCCTGTCGATC
>JAPLPA010000380.1:0-2682 GCA_026400415.1 Afipia sp.
CTACAAGATGACCGACAATGCCAAACGCTATGCCGAAATCCATGCCCGATCGCTGCGCGATCCGGAAGGCTTCTGGGGCGAGGCCGCGCGCGAGATCGACTGGATTGAGCCTGCAAAAAAAGTATTCGACAAGTCGATGGGGCTTTACGGGCGCTGGTTTGCGGGCGGCGTGGTCAACACTTGCTACAACGCGCTGGATCGTCACATCGCCAAGCGCGCCAACCAACTGGCGCTGATTCACGATTCGCCGCTGACGAACACCATCACTAAATTCACTTACGCGCAATTGCTCGACGAGGTGAAGACGCTCGCAGCGGTAATGAAGGATATTGGCGTCACGAAGGGCGACCGCGTCATCCTGTATATGCCGATGGTGCCGCAGGCGATGATCGCCATGCTGGCCTGTGCTCGCATCGGTGCCGTGCATTCCGTCGTGTTCGGCGGATTTGCCGCGAAGGAACTCGCGACGCGCATCGAGGACGCGCAACCGAAACTCATTCTCTCAGCAAGCTGCGGCCTCGAGCCGGGACGCTTGGTGAACTACAAGCCGCTTCTCGACGAGGCAATCAACCTCTCGAGCGTTAAGCCGCAAGCCTGCATGATCCTGCAGCGCCCGCAGCAGACGTGCGAACTCATCAAAGGGCGCGATCACGACTGGAACGAATTGCGCGAGGCCGCGATCAAGGCGAAGAAATCTGCCGACTGCGTGCCGGTACTGGCGACTGATCCGCTCTACATTCTTTATACATCGGGCACGACTGGAAAACCCAAAGGCGTCGTCCGCGACAATGGCGGGCATCTCGTCGCGCTGAAATGGTCGATGTTCAATCTCTATGGCGTGAAGCCGGGAGAAGTGTGGTGGTGCGGCTCCGACATCGGCTGGGTGGTCGGCCACAGTTACATTATTTATGCGCCGTTGTTTCACGGCGCGACCTCGATCATGTATGAGGGCAAGCCGGTCGGCACGCCGGACGCCGGTGCATTCTGGCGCGTCATCTCCGAACATAAAGCCGTTGCGTTCTTCACGGCACCCACGGCATTCCGCGCGATCAAGAAAGAAGACCCGAAGGGCGAATTTATTCGCAAATACGATCTGTCGAAATTCCGAACGCTGTTTCTCGCAGGCGAACGCGCAGACCCTCCAACAATCGAATGGGCCGAGCAGCAATTGAAAGTGCCGGTGATCGACCATTGGTGGCAGACCGAAACCGGCTGGTGTATCGCGGGCAATCCGGTCGGCGTTGGCGCGATGCCGGTCAAGCATGGCTCGCCGACGGTCGGGATGCCGGGCTATCAGATCGAAGTGGTCGATGAGGCCGCGAAGAAACTGCCTGCGGGGACGATGGGCTCCATCGTCATCAAGCTGCCATTGCCACCCGCGTGTTTGCCGACGTTGTGGCAGCAGGACGAGCGCTGCAAGGAAGCCTATTTCAACGAATTTCCCGGTTACTACAAAACCTCCGATGCGGGTTACATCGACGAAGACGGCTATGTGTTCGTGATGGGCCGCACCGACGACATCATCAATGTGGCGGGTCATCGCCTGTCCACCGGCGGCATGGAAGAAGTTTTGGCTTCGCATCCCGATGTCGCCGAATGTGCGGTGTTGGGAATCAAGGACAGCGTGAAGGGCGAAGTGCCGTGCGGTTTCCTCGTGCTGAAGGCCGGCGTGACCAAACCCGCCACCGAGATTGAAAAAGAAATCGTCGCGCTGGTTCGCGAGAAGATCGGGCCTGTCGCGGCTTTCAAGTTGGCCATTACGGTTGCGCGATTGCCAAAAACCCGCTCGGGAAAAATTCTGCGCGGAACCATCAAGAAAATCATCGATGGCGATTCGTGGACCATGCCGCCGACCATCGAAGATCCGATCGTGCTGGAGGAGATCAAGACGGCCGTTAAGGGCCGCGCATAAACCTTATTTCATCGCCACATATCTGCCAGCCGGAGAGACAGAAATGAATGAAGACAATTTCAACGCCAGCCTGCGCAAATTTCTGAAGACAGTCGGTGTCGGCAGTCAGCGCGAGATCGAAAAAGCGGTTCGCGACGCGATTAAAAGCGGCAAGCTGAAGGGCGGCGAGAAGCTGCCCGCGAAAATGACGCTTACGATTGCGGGTGCCGATCTCTCATTTGTGATCGATGGCGTCATCGAACTTGAGTAACAACGCGGCGTGATGGTCCGTACGCGCAATAGTGGATTTGACATGCAACGCTCACGCATTCCATTTGGGCTGGCGCTCATCGTTGCGACCGCGTTGCTGTCGGCCTGTGCGAATTTCGAGCGCAGCAAGCCGGTTGCGGCTGTCGACGACGATGCATTGTGTCGCGCGAATGGCGTCGTGCAGGGATCGAAAGAATATGTTGCCTGCATGAAGGATCGCGATGTTGCCGCATCGCGAGAAAATCGCATGGAGCGTGCGCATCGCAACCTCGCCGAAGACATGTTGAATAATCGCTGAATTTTCTCGCGCGTCGTCGCCGCGCCCATCGCCGGAAAGGCAATCGATGTTTTTTGATTTGAAATTTCCACGGAGCGGTTTTGTCGCTGTCGCGCTCGCGGCGCTTATGGTTGCATCGTTGCCTGCCGCGCATGCGCAGGACGCGCTGTCGCGCGATAAAATTTTGCGCGATGCCGACATTCCCGTGCTGGGCAATCCGGACGGCGACATTACGATTGTGGAG
>JAPLPA010000380.1:2728-3283 GCA_026400415.1 Afipia sp.
TGTGGAGTATTCCGACTATCAATGTCCTTACTGCAAGAAGATTGCGCCTGTCCTCGATCAGGTCGTCAAGGAGGACGGTAAAATCCGTCTTGTGCTGAAGGACTGGCCGGTGCTCGGCGATCCGTCGCCCTACGCGGCGAAACTTGTAATCGCCTCGAAATACCAGAACAAGTTTGAGGCCGCACATCGCGCGCTGATCGGTCGCGTCGGACGGCTGACCGAGAGCACCATCGACGAAACGCTGGCTGGCGCAGGCGTCGATGTTGCCAAAGCGAAAGCCGACCTGGAAACCAACAAGGCGTCGGTCGATGCACTGCTCAAACGCAACAACGAGCAGGCCGAGGGTCTGGGATTTCGCGGCACACCGGCTTTCATCGTCGGCACGTTTCGTGTGCCGGGTGGGTTGACGGCCGAGCAGTTCAAGCTTGCGATTGCGGATGCAAGGAAGGCAGCGAAGCAGGGCGGCGAGAAGGCCAAATAGCTTTTGCTTGACAAATCCCAGTCTAGGAATATAATCCGTATCCGGTATTTGCTGGTTCGGATGACCGATCACCT
>JAPLPA010000261.1:0-6364 GCA_026400415.1 Afipia sp.
GGAGATCGAATGCGGCCGGCTCCTTGCCTTTCAGATAATTGCTGACGACGTAAGACCAGATCAGATCGTTCGAACGCAGCATGTTGAAAGCCATCGCCATCTTGCTGCCTTCGAGCACGCCAGTTTGCTTCATGTCCTGCTCGAGCATTGAAATCTGCTTCTCGTCGACGAATACCAGCAGGTCGCCGGCATGCGTGAAATCAACTTGAGCTGCAAGGAACGTCGCCGATGCCACGCGCACGCGGCGTTTTTCTGCAAGCCACGCCAGTGTCGAGGCGAGCAGGGTGCCGCCGACGCAATAGCCCATGGTGTGCACGCGCATTTCGCCGGTTGCCTGTTCGATGGCATCCATTGCAGCCAGCGGGCCCTCGCGCATGTAGTCGTCGAAAGTCTTGGCGCCGAGTTTCTTGTCGGGATTGACCCACGAGATCACGAACACCGTGATACCCTGATCCACGCACCATTTGACGTAGGATTTCTGTGCATTGAGATCGAGAATGTAGAATTTATTGATCCACGGCGGCACGATCAGCAGCGGCGTGCGCAAGACCGTTTCCGTCGTGGGCGCATATTGAATGAGCTGCATCACCTCGTTCTGAAAAATCACCTTGCCGGGTGTCGTCGCCAAATCGCGGCCGACTTCCAGATTGGCGGCGGACTGGCGAATCTTGAGATTACCGTGTCCAGCTTCGACATCTTCCGCCAGCATTTTCATGCCACGCACGAGGTTATCGCCATTTGAGGACAACGTTTGGCGAAGAACTTCGGGATTTGTCAGGACAAAATTCGACGGCGACAATGCGTTGGCAAATTGCTGAACGTAGAACTCAGCTTTTTTGCGCGTGTGCGCATCAAGCCCTTCGGCATTTTTGACGAGATCGTTTGCCCACTCCGTCGTCAGCAGGTAAGCCTGCATGACGAAGTCGAAGAAATGATTGCTGCGCCATTCCGGATCGCTGAATCGCTTGTCACGCGGTGAAGGCTCGACCGCAGGCTTGGATGGTTCGCCAGCGAGGCGCCGCATCGAACTGCCCCACAGATCCAGATAGGCCTTGCCGAGTTTCATTTGCAATTCGGCGGTGCGTTTTTGATCGGAAAGCCAATAATCGGCGACTGACGAAAACGTCTTGACGACCTCGCCGAGTTCTCCGGACTGATCCTTGATCTCACCGTTCTCGCGCGGCTTGAGGTAAGCGGATAGGGCCTTGCCGCTGTTTTCCAGCGCGCGGGCAAGGTTGATCGAAAACGCCTCGGGGTCGAAGCCTTTTGCGATTCCGGGGTTCCCGGCTTTTGGATCTGGTGCCACGTCGCTCATGAATTATTATTATAGACCTACATTTCGACTTGGCTGTGATGCTTTATTGTCTAACGGTCCAATTCGGTTAATTGCTTCGGATTTGTTTTGCTGCGTTGCAAGAATCTTTCGAAGTGGGCCATAATCGGGCCTTACCTGCGCGCCTATCTGCTGTCGATATTGTTCCGGAATTAACGGATTTCCGCGATGTTCGATCATTCGGCAGACCTTGCCTTGCGATCAGGCAGACCAGCAGTCATCGAAACGTCCTGAGGCTTCGTGAACCGCTCCCAATCATCCCCGGAAAAGTGGTCGCTACGATCGCCCGTCGTGCTCGGCTTTGCGTTGCTCGGTTTTACGCTTGCGGGTTGCTCCATCCCGGTTGCTGATCTTCCCCTGATTGGTTTGCCAGCAAACACTCCGGCTCGGCCTGCAATCCAAGCCGATTACCCCGCCGTCCATGACATTCCGGCCGCGCGTGCGGAGGCAGTTTTAACGCCTGAACAGCAAGAGAAGATCGAAAAAGATCTTGTGGCCGCCCGCAACCGGCAGGCCAGCGGCGTTCAGAAGGCATCCCAAGGCCAGAATTGAGCTTTTTGATTTGCCAGACGCCTTCAGCCTCATTCGTGCTAAAAAGACCATGATTCAAACGCAAGCACACCCTTTGTTGGAAAAGCGGCGTTCGTTTGCACGTGAATTGGCGTAAAACGCTGAAATAATGCATTTTCTTCGTTTACGCCGAATTTCGCTTCGGCAGAAAACGCGCTACCCATCACGCTGATTTACCGGTCATCGGAGCCCGACCATGGAAGAGTTCTACCGCATACGACGCCTGCCGCCTTACGTGTTCGAGCAAGTGAACCGTGCCAAGGCTGCCGCGCGTAATGCCGGTGAGGACATCATCGACATGGGCATGGGCAATCCCGATTTGCCGACGCCCGCGCACGTCATCGAGAAGCTGAAGGAGACGCTTGGAAAGCCACGCACGGACCGCTATTCGGCCTCGCGCGGCATCAATGGGCTTCGTCGCGCCCAAGCGGCCTATTACGAGCGCCGCTTCGGCGTGAAATTGAATCCTGACACGCAAATCGTTGCGACACTCGGTTCGAAAGAAGGCTTTGCCAACGTCGCGCAAGCCATCACTGCGCCGGGCGACGTCGTGCTCGTGCCGAATCCTAGCTATCCAATTCACGCCTTCGGTTTCTTGATGGCCGGTGGTGTGGTGCGCTCCGTGCCTGCGGAGCCGACGCCTGATCTATTCGCGCATCTGGAACGGGCGATCGTTCACTCGATTCCGAAGCCGATTGCGATGATCGCGTGCTATCCGTCGAATCCGACGGCGTATGTGGCTTCGCTCGATTTCTACAAGGACCTCGTTGCGTTCGCGAAGAAACATGAGATTTTCATTCTGTCGGATCTGGCTTACGCCGAACTCTATTTTGATGGAGTGCCGCCGCCGTCGGTATTGCAGGTACCGGGTGCGATTGACGTCACGGTGGAATTCACCTCGATGTCGAAGACGTTCTCCATGGCCGGATGGCGCATGGGATTTGCGGTCGGCAATGAGCGCATCATCGCAGCACTCGCACGCGTCAAATCCTATCTCGATTACGGTGCGTTCACGCCGGTTCAGGTCGCTGCAACAGCGGCGCTGAACGGACCGCAGGACTGCATCAAGGAGATGCGGGATACCTATCGCAAGCGACGCGACGCACTTGTTGAATCATTCGGCCGTGCCGGTTGGGATATTCCGCCACCTGCAGCGTCGATGTTCGCGTGGGCACCTTTGCCGGACAAATTCAAGGATGTCGGCAGCATGGCGTTCGCGACACTCATGGTCGAGAAATCGGGCGTCGTTGTGTCTCCAGGTGTTGCCTTCGGAGAGCATGGCGAGGGTTATGTTCGCATCGCGATGGTCGAGAATGAGCAGCGTATTCGGCAGGCGGCGCGCAACATCAAGCGCTTCCTTGAAACAGGCGTCGATTCGTTGCACAACGTGGTTCCCCTCGCCAATCGGCGCTAATCAATTCAGGTTTTCCTCTCATGGTCGCACCACTCAAAGTGGGCATTGCGGGTCTCGGCACTGTGGGTGTCGAAGTTGTCCGCTTGATCGAAGATCAAAGCCGAATGCTTTCCGCGCGGTGCGGGCGTGGCGTGCGCGTCGTTGCAGTCACCGCACGCTCCAAGGCCAAGAAGCGCGGACTTGATCTGAAGAAAATCGAATGGGCGAAGAGCCCATTGGCGCTCGCCAACGATCCGACAATCGACTGCTTCGTCGAACTGATGGGTGGCTCGGGCGAGCCGGCATTGTCGGCCATCGAAGCGGCGTTGAAGAACGGCAAGTCGGTCGTCACTGCAAATAAAGCGCTCGTCGCAAAGCATGGATCGCGACTAGCGGCGCTCGCCGAAAAGCACGGCGGCGCGTTGAATTTCGAGGCGGCAGTCGGCGCCGCGATCCCGGTGATCAAAACGTTACGCGAAGGTCTGGCCGGCACCACGGTCAATCGCGTTTATGGTATTCTCAACGGCACTTGCAATTACATCCTGACGCGGATGGAGAAGGAAGGTCTCTCCTTCGCCGAGTGCCTCAAGGACGCGCAGCGTTTGGGTTATGCGGAAGCCAACCCATCGTTCGACGTCGATGGCCACGACACTGCACAGAAGCTCTCCATTCTGGCAAGCCTCGCATTCGGCACCAAGGTCAATCAAAGCGCCGTGTATGTCGAAGGCATCTCGTCCATTGCGCCGGAGGATTTGCGCGCCGCCGAAGAACTCGGCTATCGCGTGAAGCTGCTTGGTGTCGCCGTTAAGACCGAGACCGGAATCGAACAGCGCGTACATCCCACGATGGTGCCGCGCTCGTCGTCGATTGCACAAGTCATGGGTGTGACCAACGCTGTTACAATCGATGGCGAAGGCATCCCGCCGATCACGCTGGTCGGCCCCGGGGCAGGCGGAGCCGCGACGGCATCGGCGGTGGTTGCCGATATTGCCGACATCGCCCGAGGAATTCGCGCGCTGCCGTTCGGTCGCCCAATTGAGAAACTGAAAGCGACAACCAAAGCGCCGATGAAGCGTCATGAAGGGGGCTACTATATTCGCCTGATGGCCCGCGACCTCGCGGGTACTGCGGCGACTATCGCAACGCGGCTGGCCGAACAGAAAATTTCCATCGAATCCATCGTTCAGCGTCATCCGGATGGCGCAATGGAGCTGTTAGGACGAAACGGCAAGCCCGCGCCGGTACCCGTGATTCTGATCACGTACGCCACCTCTGAAGATGCCGTACACCGCGCGTTGCAGGCCGTGCAGCAGGATCGGGTGATAACCGGACGCCCACAGGTGATACGCATTGAGAAGAACTGATAGAAGTCTCAAGCCGTGGCAGACATGCCGGGCTTTTTACGACGCTTTAGGAGTTAGCCGATGTCCGTAACGATTTCCGTTCCGCAGCAACAATTGCTCGAGCGTATTCTGACGCTGGAGATCGTGCGGGTGACGGAGCGGGCGGCTGTGTCGGCGGCGCGTCTTCGGGGACGCGGCATGGAAAAAGCATCCGATCAGGCGGCAGTGGATGCCATGCGGCGCGAGCTCAACAAATTACCGATCGACGGCACCGTCGTGATCGGCGAGGGCGAGATCGACGAGGCGCCCATGCTGTTCATCGGAGAGAAAGTCGGCAGCAAGCACGGCCCCAAGGTCGATATTGCGGTCGATCCACTTGAAGGTACTGTGCTGTGCGCCAAGAACATGCCGGGCGCGATTGCGACGATTGCGATGGCGGATGGTGGGACGCTTTTGCACGCGCCAGATTGTTACATGGAAAAAATCGCAATCGGTCCGGGATATCCCAAAGGCACCGTAGACCTTGATGCGTCGGTCGAAGACAATATTCATGCACTCGCGAAAGCCAAGGGTGTGAAGTTATCTGAGATCACCGCGATCCTGCTCGACCGGCCTCGCCATTCCGCAAAAGTTGCTGCAATCCGCGCAATGGGCGCTTCGGTTAGTTTGATCAGCGACGGCGATGTGGCCGGTGTCATCCATTGCGCCGAAGCCCGGACAGGGATCGATATTTATTTAGGCAGCGGCGGCGCGCCAGAAGGCGTGCTTTCGGCAGCGGCGTTGCGCTGCATCGGCGGCCAAATGCAAACCCGACTTATCATCGACACTGAAGCATTGCGCGAGCGCACGATGAAGATGGGCATCAAGAACGCCAAAAAGAAATATGAGGTCGAAGACATGGTTCAGGGCGATTGCCTATTTGCCGCGACCGGCGTGACAACAGGCTCGTTATTGTCCGGCGTCAGATTTGGCAAGAATGTGATCGAAACCGATACTGTCGTGATGCGCTCCGTCACGGGCACGGTGCGCTATATCAAGGCCGAGCATCGCCAACTCGAAAAATTTCACCTCGATTGAGTTCGCAGCCATGACCGAGCGCATGCTGATCCGTCCTGTTCGCGTGGATGAGCGAGCCGGCTGGGAGCCGCTCTGGGCAGGCTATCTCGCATTCTACAAGGTGACGATTACGCCCGCGACGACAGACGTTACCTGGAACCGCTTTCACGACGACAATGAGCCGATGTATGTGCTGGGTGCCTATGTGGATGGCAAACTGACCGGCATCGTCCATTTTCTGTTTCATCGTTCGTGCTGGACCGTCGGCAACTATTGTTACCTGCAGGACTTGTTCGTCTCGGAAGCAGCGCGTGGGCACGGCGCGGGACGCGCGTTGATCGAAGCGGTTTATGAGCGCGCGAAGGCTGCGGGGGCCAGCCGCGTGCATTGGCTGACGCAAAACGAAAACGCACAGGCTCGAATTCTCTACGATCAAGTCGCCGACAATCCCGGTTTCATGCAGTACCGCAAAATTTTTTGAGGAATGACGATGCCAACTGCTGCGAAGGCTTTGCTATTCGATGTTTTCGGAACCGTCGTTGACTGGCGGTCCAGCCTGATCGCGAGTTTCACGACATGGGGCAAAGCAAAGGGCGTCGATGGCGACTGGGCGGCGCTGGTCGATGGATGGCGCGGCGCATACATGCCCTCGATGGACGATGTGCGTAA
>JAPLPA010000261.1:6375-10888 GCA_026400415.1 Afipia sp.
TTTCGTCATTCTCGATACGCTTCAACGACAATCGATTGAGCCGCTATGCGCCAAGCTTGGCATCACGGGGCTAAAATCTGAGGACTACGATTATCTGACTCGCGGCTGGCACAGCCTCAATCCGTGGCCCGACAGTGTTGCGGGGCTCACACGGATGAAGACGAAATTCATCATCGGGCCGCTATCGAATGGCAACGTGTCGCTGCTGACCAACATGGCCAAGTATGCGGGACTGCCTTGGGATCTGGTCCTCAGCGCGGAAGTATTCGGGCATTACAAACCGGACCGCGAAACTTATCTGGGCGCCGCCAAGATTCTCGGACTTGCACCAGCCGAAGTGATGTTGGTCGCTGCGCATAACAACGATCTTGCTGCCGCGCAATCCTTCGGCCTGAAGACTGCTTTTGTGCCGCGCGTCACCGAATATGGTCCGCATCAGGTTCGCGATTTCGAACCTGACGGCAACTGGGATTTCGTCGCCGAGGATTTCAACGATCTCGCAAGCCAATTGGGCTGCTGACGCGAATCATTGAAAGCCTATGCTTTGTGATTACCTGCGGAAGGCACCATGTCGCTTCCAGCAACCGCCATACCTGTTGACGCCGCGCCCGCTTTTCTCGGCGTGACGCTGTCTGTGACAGATCGCGTCTGGCGCGACCGTCTCGATGTGCGAGGTGCCGCACAGGCGCTTGCAATCGCTCAACGCTATCAACTGCCGGAAATGCTGGCGCGCATCATCGCTGGTCGCGGGATCGAGATCGGCGCGGTCGAAGATTTTCTCGATCCTACCATTCGTAAGCTGATGCCGGATCCATCCACCGTGACTCAGATGGAGACCGCCGCGAAGCGCATCGCCGATGCGGCAACACGCGGTGAAAAGGTCGCGATCTTCGGCGACTATGACGTGGTGCCACGTCAGCAGCACTTCTCGCTTGGCACCTGCGACATTGCGGGCTTAATCCGCTCATCCACATTCCGGATCGCATTTTCGAGGGTTATGGACCGAACGTCGAAGCGGTGCGTGGACTTGCCAGCAAGGGCGCGACACTGCTTGTGACGGTCGATTGCGGCACGACGAGTATTGAACCGCTTGCCGAAGCCAAACGCCTTGGCATGGATGTTGTCGTCATCGACCATCATCAATGTGGGGACGAACTTCCCATCGTCGACGCGCTGGTCAATCCAAATCGCCCCGATGACCTGTCGGGCCTGGGGCATCTCGCAGCTGTGGGCCTCGTGTTCGTGACGCTTGTCGCGGTGAATCGCGAATTGCGCGCGCGGAATTTCTGGAGAGACGAGCAGCCTGAGCCCGATCTGCTGAGCGTGTTGCATCACGTAGCTCTTGGCACCGTCGCAGACGTGGCATCCTTGACTGGTCTCAATCGGGCATTTGTCGCCAAGGGCTTGATTGCGATGAGACGACGCGATCACGTCGGTCACACCGCATTGATGGATGTGGCGCGGCTCAATGGTCCGCCTGAAGCGTGGCATCTGGGATTTATGCTCGGGCCGCGCATCAATGCGGGCGGACGGATCGGGCGCGCGGACCTCGGCGTGCGTTTGTTGCTCGAAGGCGACGTTTCGGAAGCCGCGCGAATTGCTGCCGAACTTGACCGGCTCAACACCGAGCGCCGCGTTATTGAACAGACGGCGGAAGCGCAGGCCGAGGCCGAAGCCCTCGCGTCACTTGGTCTCGATGACAAGGGTTCGGTGATTGTTACTGCATCGGAGGGTTGGCATCCGGGGGTGGTCGGACTGGTGGCCTCGCGGCTCAAGGAAAAGTTTGGGCGGCCGGCGTTTGCGATAGCGCTGGAGCCTGGTGGCATCGGCACCGGATCGGGTCGCTCAATTCCAGGCGTCGATCTCGGCAAAGTCGTGAGGCAGGCCGTGACCGAAGGGATTTTGCTCAAGGGCGGTGGCCACGCAATGGCGGCCGGCGTGACGCTGAGGAAAGAGCGCCTTGCGGAATTCCGCGCCTATGTCGAATCCGCTCTCGCAAGCGCGGTCACGGATGCACGTCACGCCAATGAATTGTTCATCGACGGCGCTATCAGCGCGCGCGCCGTGACGCCGGAATTCGTCGCAACGCTCAATCGTGCGGGGCCGTTTGGCGCAGGAAACCCGGAGCCGCTGATTGCGCTGCCGTCGCATCAGCTGATTTATGCCGATGTCGTCGGCGAAGCGCATTTGCGCGTACGATTCAAGTCGGGCGATGGCGCGATCCTCGATGGCATCGCATTTCGTTCGGTAGGCCGCAAACTTGGCAACGCACTTCTTGAACATCGAGGCCAACCGTTGCACGTTGCAGGCTCGCTGGCAGTGGATCGGTGGAGGGGTGCGGAACGCGTCCAGCTTCGTGTGGCCGACGTTGCAGTGCCAAACGCGGGTCCGGTACTGATCCGGTAACTTCAGCCGCCGTGGCGCAATCGTGCCAAAACTTGCAACCCAGCGTAACCGTCGGCGGGTGAGAGGCCGGCCCTGGTTTGAAAATTCTTCACGGCCTGCATCGTGTCATTGCCCACGCGTCCGTCGGTGCCGCCGGTATCGAATCCTGCCTTTGTCAGACGCGTTTGCAGCTCCTGCAGTTCTGCGAGCGTCAGCGCACGTTCTGAACCGGGGAAGGGTTTGACGAACGGGCCTCCTCCCTGAATTCGATCGCCGAGGTGTACGATTGCGAGCGCGTAATTCATCGACGGGTTGTAGCTTCTGACGGCATAGAAATTCGGTCCGAGCAGAAACGACGGTCCGCCCGGAACTGGTACCCACAACTTTGCTTTGTCGTTTGGTCTTGGAAATGGCTTTCCATCGGCGCGCGTCACGCCCGCTGCAGTCCAGTCAGCATAGCTGTGATTGCCGGCTTTCTTGGATTTGCCGACGCTGACTTCATATCCCCAATGTTCGCCACGCTGATAATCGCCGCGATCCACCAGATATCGCGCGCTGGAGCCAAGCGCGTCGTCTGGTTTCCCGAACGGAGAAACGCGTCCGTCGCGATCATAGTCCAAGCCGACATTGAGCCAGACTTCTGGCATCCATTGCGTATGGCCCATTGCGCCCGCCCAAGAGCCGCGCATTTCGTCCGGCGTGCTCCAGCCTTTGTCGACGATGCGCAGCGCATTGATGAGTTCGGTCTCCCAATATGCACGGCGGCGTGGTTCGTTCCACGCGAGAGCCGCGAGAGATGGAAACACGGGGCGCATATGGTTTTGCTGTACCAGCGGGTCGCCATAGGCGGTCTCGACACCCCATAGCGCCAGCAACGTTCCCCGTTCGACGCCGAAATCCTTTTCGATCTGCGTGAACAGTCCTTCGTATTTTTGCAGCGCTACTTTTCCGGCGGCAAGCCGCCAGTCGGACACGCGGCGGTTGATGTATTGCCAGAGCTGTTCGTTGAACTCAGGCTGCTTGCCGATCTTGTCGAACACGCTCATGTCCGGCTCGATACGGCCCATCACGCGCGTGTAGGTGGCGTCGGAAATTCCCTTGGCGAGCGCTCGTGTGCGGAAATTGTCTCGCCACTGATCAAATCCCTGCGGACTGGCGGCCAAGACTGCGTCTGGGACAGCGGCGATCACACTCGCGGCGAGCGAGGATTTCAACAAGGCGCGACGTGTTGCTGCACTCGTAGAATCGGTGGCGTTCATGCCGCCATTCTATCTACGGCGGCTTGTTTGAAGCAAAGCGCAATCGGACGCGGAGAGGACGTTATTGGTCGCCCGAACCGGCGTTTGGAGTGGCCGGTTCAAGCGGAGCCGCATGCGCAATGGGAGCTAGTGATGGCGGGGGCTCGTATTCACGGCCACGTCCGCCGATCAGTCGTTCGTAAGATGAGACCAGGGTCGTGTAGGGATTAACCCACAGCCAGCCATCACGCGTAAACACCTGCGCATCAAAGTGCAAATGACTGGTCGTGCCGCCCACGCGGTCTTGATAGTTGGAAACGACGCCGATCTGTTCGCCTTCTTTCACATGCCGCCCATGAACAACGCCGTCTGCGTCGAGGTTGGCCGGATTCATATGAATGTAGCGAAAGCGAATATGTTCGCCGGGTGCGTTGATAAGGAGATACACCGCCTGTTGGGTTGGCGATCGGATCAGGACGCCATCGCGCACCGCAACTGTCGGGAAGATATCGGGAAGGCAACGGTCAGCCTCGGCGTTGCGCATCTGACAGCTAGACGGACGGATGTCCTGTCCCTGATGCCCCATACCGTTGGCGCATTGGCCGACGTCAAAGTCGCGCGTTTCGCAAAAATTGTCCTGCCAGGGATAACTGTAATTCTCTTTCGCGGATTCATCGAACACCAGCGGTTTGTCGTTGCGTCTGCAACGATACTCGTCACCCTTGGTTGAGGACCACGATACGCGGCCGGTTTGATAACAGTCACCCCAGTTCATGAACGACTGCGAATTCGCAAATGCTGGGGCGCGTTCGATCGGGAATCGAATTCTCGAATAGACGGTATAGTCGATGACGCCATTTTGGCCGCGATAACCGCTGTTGGCAATGATC
>JAPLPA010000261.1:10920-18344 GCA_026400415.1 Afipia sp.
ATGATCTCGCCGGGGCGGCGATAAGTAAAGTCAGTCGAGAAAATTGAAGGGCGCTCGGACGGCTGCGATGCGATATTCGTCCGCGTTTTCGCTGGCGAGCCGCCCGCAATGCGCAAAGCCTTGATGAATCGTTCGGCGACGGCCGATGCCTCGCGACACGATAGTCTACGTGCGCGCGAACTGCTGTCGAGACACTGGATGGAGACAACATACGGGACGCCGAAGCGCGTGAAGGCATAACGAACATAACCCTCTCGGATCATCCGCCGCAAATCCGGATAGTCGGAGGTTAGCGATTTCACAGCTTCGCCTTTGCCGGCATGCGGATCGGTAATGTCGTAAACCAGCGTCGAGCCGGTAATCTGAACCTCGACCGGTCGCGTGTAGACGCGTGATGGCATGCCGTCGCCGGCACCGGGATCAAGCGCAAACAGCGCATCGTATCCACTGGGTCCCACGTCGAACATGCTCACGGGCCGAAAGGCGGCTTGGTAGCGTGAAATCGTGAGACTGCTCGGCGCGCCGCTATTGCGTTCAGCGACAAGCATTGCGCCGTCGAAGGGAAGCAAGACGGGAACAGGACTTCGTTCGATGCCAGGAAAGTTCGGCGATGCGATCGCGTTGATTTGGGCGAGTGCCGTGACGCGCATGGGGTCGGCATGGCGTGAACGACGGGCCGGCGCGAAGCTAAATCGGTCCACCGCAAGCGGCTGACTTTCAATCTCGGTCTTCAATTTGGCCGCAACTGCATTCCAGTCAGGCGCAATAAAAGAAATCGCCGGCGATTTGAATTCGTCGGCTTTGGCGCTGCCATGAAGACTGGCGAGGAAAATGGCGAAAGCAATAAAGGCGCCCCGACACTTCGCTGAAGAGCCGCGTGGATAATTCTTGAAGATCCATTTGCCAGTCAGCGACACCACAGCCCCAGCGATTGTGTCAGTCCTTGGCGCGCTCGACGTAAGATCCGTCTTCGGTCATGACGACGATGCGGGTGCCAGCGCCGATATGCGGAGGGACCAGCGTGCGAACGCCGTTGGCCAAAATTGCCGGCTTGTACGATGACGATGCCGTCTGTCCCTTGGTGACCGGCTCGGTTTCCATCACCTCAAGCGTCGTGCGTTGCGGCAGCACAATCGCCACTGCGGCGTTTTCGTAAATCGAGAGTTTGACCTTCATGTTTTCTTGCAGATAGGGGGCCTGCGTGCCTACGACATCTTTGGCAACCATGAGCTGCTCGAAATTTTCGTTGTTCATGAAGTGGAAGCCGTCGCCATCCTCATACAAATAATTGAAATCGCGGTCCTCGACGAAGGCGCGTTCGACCTGATCGGTGGTTTTGTAACGCTCGGAGACCTTTACGCCGTCACTGATCCGGCGCATTTCAATCTGGCTGACAGGAGTTCCTTTGCCGGGGTGGATGTTCTCCGCAGTCAGAACGACATATAGCTTCCCGTCCTGCTCGATGATGGCACCCTTGCGAATTGAACTTGCGATGACTTTCACGGATTCATGTCCCAATCTTCAGAACCGGATGCGCGCCGGCAGGGCGCGCTCCGAGGTTGACGTTTAACATACTGATTTGCCGCGCAGATGCCAGCGTTTTGCACTCATTTTGGCCCGCCTAACATGATTGCCGAGCCCCCGTTGTCGCGCTGGTGGACCCCCGAACGGCATCGTGACCGCAGGCCGTTTTTGCATGCGCGTAACGCAATCGTTCGGGCTCTTCGTGGCTGGTTCGAGGAGCAGGGATTCACAGAGGTTGAAACCGGCATCCTGCAGGTATCGCCCGGGAATGAAACTCATTTGCATGCGCCGGCGACCGATCTGACCCAACCGGATGGCGAGAAATCGCTTCGATACTTGCGCACGTCCCCCGAATTTGCCTGCAAGAAATTGCTGACTGCCGGCGAGCAGAAAATTGTGGAATTCGCACGCGTGTTTCGCGACCGCGAGCATGGCGCGCTTCATCTGACTGAATTTACGATGTTGGAATGGTATCGCGCCAACACGACCTACGAGGCTGTGATGACTGACTGCGTCGCTATTATAGCGAAAGCCGCGCAAGCGACCGGGATAGAGAAATTTTCATTCCATGGCAAAACGACCGACCCATTTGCGAAGCCGGAAATGCTCACCGTCGCTGGCGCTTTCAAACGCTTCGCCGGTGTCGACTTGCTCGACACTTTGACATTTGAAAAATCCAACCGCGACGCATTGGCAACGGCCGCTGCAAAACTCGTTCGTGTTGCGTCGGACGATACGTGGTCCGATATATTCAGCAAGATATTGGTCGAACACATCGAGCCGCATCTCGGGCAGGGACGGCTGACAATCCTGTACGAATATCCTCTCCCTGAAGCGGCGCTGGCCCGCGTCAAGGATGGCGATCCGCGCGTTGCGGAACGCTTTGAAATCTATGCCTGCGGGGTCGAGCTTGCGAATGGGTTCGGTGAACTGACCGATGCGAACGAACAGCGGCGAAGGTTCACGGCGGCGATGGACGAAAAACAGCACCGTTATGGCGAACGCTATCCGCTTGACGAAGATTTTCTCAACGCGATGGCGCTGATGCCGCCTGCCTGCGGCGTTGCTCTCGGACTGGATCGTCTGGTGATGCTGACGAGCGGCGCGACGCGCGTTGATCAAGTGGTGTGGGCGCCGGCGGCGGGTGAACCATGAGCCACGTCCGTAACATCACATTGCGCTCGATCAATGATCTGGCCGCGCACGATCTGGTGGATGTGCACGAATTGCCCGAACTGAAAAAGGTTGCCGCACGATACGCTGTTGCCATCACACCGCACGTTGCCGTACTTATCGATCCGTCGGATCGGGACGATCCGATCGCGCGCCAGTATGTGCCGAGCGCATCCGAACTTGTGACGTTGCCGCAGGAAAGCGCCGATCCTATCGGCGATGCCGCACACTCACCCGTCAAGGGCATCGTCCACCGTTATCCGGATCGCGTGTTGTTCAAGTTGGTTCACGTCTGCGCCGTGTATTGCAGGTTTTGCTTTCGCCGAGAGATGGTCGGCCCCGGCAAGGACTCGGCGATGTCGGTCGAGGCCTATGCAACAGCGTTGGACTACATTCGCGCGCATCACGAGATTTGGGAAGTCATTCTCACTGGCGGCGACCCACTGATGTTATCGGCACGAAGGCTGCGTGAGATTATGGCCGATCTTGCAGCCATAGAGCACGTCAAGATCATCCGCATTCATTCCCGCGTGCCGGTAGCGGACCCTGATCGCGTTACGGACGATGTGGTCTCGGCGTTAAGGGTCGCGGGGGCGACCACATGGTTCGCGTTGCATGCCAATCATCCGCGCGAATTGTCTGCCAATGCGCGATCGGCATGCGCCCGCTTGATCGACGCCGGAATTCCGATGGTCAGCCAGTCGGTGTTGCTGCGCGGCGTCAATGACGATGCCGCGACTCTCGAGGCATTGATGCGCGGATTCGTCGAATGCCGCATCAAGCCTTATTATCTCCATCATGGCGATCTAGCGCCCGGCACCGCGCATCTGCGAACGACATTGGATGAGGGTCAGAAACTGATGCGGGTGTTGCGCGGGCGGATATCTGGATTGTGCCAGCCGGATTATGTCCTCGATATTCCGGGTGGGCACGGCAAGACACCGGTCGGACCTCAGTATTTCTCACACGAGCGTGAATCGCATGACCAGGCACGCTTTCGTATTATCGATTACTGCGGTGACGTTCACCTTTATCCGCCGGTTGAGGCCGATACAAATTCATGACCGAAACAGAACCGCCGGAAAAAGAAGGCAGCCGCGCGACCGAAAACGCTGTGATGCTAGGCTTTTTTATAGTGCTGGTAGCCGCAGGCGTCTGGCTGCTGGGTTCGATGGCCGACATTCGCAAGGCTCAGGATTGTGCGGCGCAGGGCAGGCGCAATTGCGGGACGATGGAAATCCCGTCACCATCGCGCTAGAGTTGGCGCTGAAGTGTCGATTCAAATCGGAGACGCGATATGCGAAATTTGATCGCAAATACATTCGCTTTCTCACTTGTCGCAGCGGCGTCGGCGTTTGCGCAGAGTTCTGGTTCCAGTCCCGCAGCAAAGTCTTCGACGACATCAGCATCGTCAAGAACAGCCGGAGCAGCTCCCGTTGGTCATCGCCAGCCGACAGCGGCTGACGTTGGCAGCGAGAAGAGCGCAGCGGATTTATCTGCGGAAGACAGGGCGCTTGACCGCAAGATCAAAGGTATTTGCCGGGGCTGTTGATCGCGCGTCAGCCTTTGCGGGCGGCGAGTGCCATTCCGATGAGCGATGTGCCACCGAACACCAGATTGATACCGACAAGCAATCCTATAGCCCACGCTGCCGACCCCGGCAGGCCCGTCACAATCGCAGCTGCCACCACCAGATCGAGAATGCCCGACGCCAGCAGCCAACCCCATCGGCCCGATAGTTCTTTTCGATGTTCGAGCGCATACATGATGGTCGCGACACCTTCGGCGATGAAATAGGCTCCGACAACAATCGTCAAAGTCAGCGTGCCGGCGATGGGCTGCACGAGCAGGATGAGCCCCGCTGCGATTGCAAGCAGTGCCGAGATCAGCGACCACCAGAAGCCCGGCATCCCACGCGTCGAGAAAGTCAGATACAGCCCGACAACGCCGCTGATGAGGAACATCCATCCCAGAAAAATAGCGACGGCGATCCCGGCCAGTTGCGGAATGGCAATTGCGGCCATGCCCAAGACGACGAGGACGATGCCTTCGATCAGGAAAGCCTTCCAATTGGCTTTCACCGAATCCTGCATGCGCGACTGGAGGCGCGCTATATCGTGAGGCATTGTCATGGGTATTCTCCGAATGCTGTAAGGCTTCACAGACTTTAGTATACTCGAGACTGACCTGTAATTCCGTTTGGGATCAACAGTGCAAGTTCTCTCACCATACGCAGAGGCTTGCTGCTGCAGGGAAACGCCATTATAGGTTTCGGCGCGCTGGTTGGACTCGTTGCGCGATTCCGGCCAGCCTTCCCAAAATCAAATTAAGTATATGATTTTGTGGTAGAAAATGAATTGCCTAAGGCGAAATGAGGCGACCTTCCGTGAGTTGCGGGAGACCCGTTTCCAGAGTTTCGCTCCCTTCGTCTATCGGTTAGGACGCCACCCTTTCACGGTGGAGAGAGCGGTTCGATTCCGCTAGGGAGCGCCAAAATTTCAAAACGGCGTTGAGATCGATAAGCTTTCGTTCGAGTTGTCGGACCGTTCGAACTTGAAATCGAAGTACAAAGCCGAAAATATTCAAGGGCCGTCGTTTGCTATTTGCTGTCCGCGATTGCAACGCCACTCCATTCAGGGGCAGGAGGCGATTTCAGAAACTGCCTGCAACGTTCGACCATGATCATCGAAGGCTTGTCGAACCGTCTTATGTTAATGGCGGCTTCAAATTGGCCGATGGCGTTCGAAAAATCCCGAGTTCGATAGGCTGCTAGTCCGGCTTCGTATAAATGGACCCACGAAGATGGGTCGTTTTCAGAACCTGCTATCCCTAGCAGTTCGTAGATTGGCATGCCCGCCGAGCGTCCGTATACCGCGAACAGGTCTAACTCACGTGCATAGATCTGATCGCCAGCAAGGCGGCGCGTTTCTGGACCGATCATAATCTCCGTCCCATATTGTTTGTTCGCGCTTTCGAGCCGGCTGGCAATGTTCACAGAGTCACCGATAACGGTGTAGTTCAAGCGAACTTCAGAACCGATGTTGCCGACGATCATATCGCCGGAGTTGATTCCTATTCGGATCCTTAGAGGTTCGCCCTTGTCGTCCAAGATGCCGTTTTCGCGCAAAGCGCGTTGCGATGCCAATGCCGCGCTGCAAGCTTCGATGGCGTGATTGGGATTTGAGGATGGCGCACCCCAAAATGCCATTACGGCGTCACCGATGAATTTGTCGATCGTGCCGTGGTTGGAATTGATCTCGGCCGAAACGACATCGAGATAGCGCGACAGCAATGGAATAATCTTGTCGCCGAGTCGCTCTGACAGCCCCGTGAATCCCGCGACATCGGCAAACAGGACCGTCATTGGACGAATGGCGCCGCCTGGTTTCGGCTCGATGCCTTCATTGACGAGGCTACGCACCAGGTCCGCCGGTATATATTTTCTGAACGCAGAAAGGCCGCCGGCCATGTCTGCGATCGCGCCCGACAAGTTCTCCAATTCGGTTAGCCGTGACCGATGGCGCGTGACGCTATGCAGGTCGAACCGCTCAACGTGCTTTATTTCTCCGACAACTTTGACAAGTGGCGCGGCGATCAGGCGCTGGACTAGCCACGCGGATAGAATGCCGGCCACAACAATCAGAACTGCCAAGCCTAGAACAAGTTCGCGAATTGTCTTTTTGATGGGGCCGAGGAATTCCGACTCGGGCACGACGGTCGCCAGCGACCATCCCGGTAGCGAAAGCGGATTTAGCACGACCGCATAGGAGTCGTTGTTCTGCGTTATGCGTGAACGGAACTGGTCGCCGTCGTCCGGATTGTATTTCCCGGTTGCCTCCTTCAGCGCGGAAATCGCGATTGGCAGAAGCGGATGGTTCGTTTTCAGCGCGGTGACTTCATCGGCATCCGCGTCGGGGGCTGCCACAATGCCACCATCGCGATCGAGAATGAACGCGGCTGCTGTTTTCCCAGTCGTGAGCTGGGACAAGTATCGTGAGACGCGCGTCAATTCGATGATGATGCCAAGAACGTCCTGCTTCTTCTGGTCGACGCCGATGGGTCCCGCGAAAACAACAGCTGGCCGATCGTTCCCCGGTCGGGTTGCGATGCTGAATTGAGGCCCTTCAGATTCGATGGCGTCACGAAACCATGCCTGATCCTTAATCTCGTAGGTGGCGATCTCGGATTTTTTATTCTTGAACTGAAAATCACCATCGATCGATTGATAGCGGTCAATCCGCTGTCTCGTTTCTCCTGCAGCAATCGTAATCATTTCGATGTCGGAATCCCCGAGCTTGTGGGCCCCGAAGAATGTTCCATCCGGCGATCCAAACACCACCCAGGAAATTGTGGGCTGCGACTGCAATTGAGAAAGAAAAACGAACTCGCGTTTGTTGGGCTCGTGAATGTCGATAACGTGACGAATGAGAAGCGTTCGCGTCGCCGTGAATGCGGATTTGGCTTCAGTTGTTATCGATTGTAATTCATCGCTAACCGAAGATACGATTTGCTCATTAATGGTTGAAGCAAGTGTCTGACTTGTTGCTTCTGCCGTTCGCCACCAAAGGAAGTGAACACCGGCTGCGCTTACGACGATAAACGCAAGGACGAGAATTGATATCGCTAGACGAATTCCGATTCGCATGATGCTCAGTTTGCTTCATTCGAGGTTGGGGAATTTCCCCACAAGCTGCCACAATATGCTTCTCTTACCTGCTGCGTGACAA